>CAJTYI010000030.1 GCA_910584215.1 uncultured Roseburia sp.
CACTGCAGTGACCGCAGTTACTGTTTGTGCCTTTTGCGCTGCCGCAATAACCGCAGATGTTGTTGTCCGTGTTGCCGCCACAGTAACCACAGCTGCTGTTTGTGCCTTTTGCGCTGCCGCAATAGCCGCAAATGCTGTTGTCCGTGTTGCCGCCACAGTAACCACAGCTGCTGTTTGTGCCTTTTGCGCTGCCGCAGTAACCGCAGATGTCGCTGCTGCCTCTGTTTTCGCCGCAGTAATCGCAGATACCGTCTCCGTTATTGTCGGTGAAATAGCAGCCTGCCGCGGTAGCGTTCGATGAACTGTTATTGTTTGTAGTTGCTGCCAGGCTGGTATTGCCGGGGGTTTTTGTCGGGCTGGTATTACTGCCCGTGTTTGCCGGTGCGTAAACACGGATGCCGTCGTTATTGCTGTCGGTAAAACGACAGTTTGCTTTTATATATCCGCAGATACCGCCTGCGTTTGCGTTGGCAAAATGGCAGCCGGAACGGAAATAATTACAGATACCGCTGGCATCAACGTTGACAAAACGACAGTTCGATGTAAGATAATTGCCGGTGTTGCGCCTGTTTGCGCCGGAAAGAGACGGTGAGCTGCCGGTTCCGGCGGCAAATGCGGTCAGGGTACAGATTGAGAGTGACAGAATGGCAGTCAGTATGCCGGTAAATAGTTTCCTCATGGTTTACCTCCATATGCACGTTTTCAGTCATAGTTTCATTCTTATTGTCTTTAATCATAACACGATTTGACGTGTAAAATCCATTCACTTTAAAAAAATATTTTTCTGTCTACCAGAGCCGCCGAAAATCACCGGGAGTCATCTGCTCTACTTTTTTGAAGATTCTCGAAAAATAATTGGCGTCGTTGAGACCACATTCGCGGCTGATTTCTTCTATGGAGAGCGAAGAAAACCGCAGCAGCTGCTTGGCATGCGTGATGCGCACCTGAAGGAGATAATTGTTGACGGAGAGGCCAAACTGATTTTTAAACAATCTGGTCAGATAAAATTTATTGATATAGAAGCGTTCCGCCAGAATGTCCAGCGAGAGTTTTTCCTGATAGTGTTCGTCAAGATATTCTTTGATGTCCTGTAAGTCGCGTCTGGCGGAAGAACCGCGCAGAGGAGAAACCGGTTTCCAGCTCTCTTCCATTAAAAGCGTAAGTAGCGCCGTCAGTTTTTCGTATATTTTCATATCGCGCACATAAGAGTTGGAGTCGGCGATCGTATACAGCTCCGACAGCACAGTTTCGTACACGCAGATGTCCCTGGCACGAAAACAGGGATTGCCACTGCGCTCGGTATATTTTTTATAAATGCCGTTCATATTAGGTCCATAAAAATGTGCCCAGCTAAGACTCCACAGATCGTCGTCCGTATGATGGGAGTATGATTTTTGACAGTCTAAAAATACGCAGTCGCCGGCGAAGAGCGGATAGACTCTGCCCTCATAGTCGAGCGAGCCGGAGCCGTTTTTCACTAAAAAAAACAGGTACGAAGCGAGATTTTCCCGCTTGCTGGTATGAGGCTTTAAAGCCGTGAGCGTACCGACTTCCTGCAAATGAATCAGATTGGTGTTGGCAAACACGGAGGGGGTATAGAGAATACGCTTCGAGTTTACCTGGTTGCTTAGAAACAGTGAAGATTCCATCGCAAGTCTCCTTCCGGTTAATTATTTGTGCGGCAGCAAATGAATGCTGGGAAACAATTGTTATGCTTATTTTACCATAAAAAGTCAATATTGTGCTATAATAATCCAACATATACACTTTTATGCGTTAAAATCAGCCTTTAAAATGAAGAATAAATCAATGCAGCGCCGGTGGAAACGATAGGAACATTTCTGTCGTCCCGGTATCATAAAGTACTGTGTTTTGGGAAAAGCTATCGTAAATGAATATAAAAATACTGTTTATGATCGCTGGCCAAGAGAGCAGTACGAAACGTCAAAAAAGAGACGGATGACTTTTATGTTACAGTGGACAGGCAAATAATTTGGTGTGCACAATAACAGAAATCATGCATGAATAGCAGCGATAAAAAGAAAACTATAATCAAAAGAAAGTTGAGGTAAGGTATGAAGAAAGCATTAATCACGGGTATCACAGGACAGGACGGATCGTTTCTGGCAGAATTTTTGTTGGAGAAAGGGTATGAGGTGCACGGCGTGATACGGCGCGCTTCCATCTCAAATACGGCGAGAATCGATCATTTGCTGGCTCAAAATGCCATCACTCTGCACGAGGGAGATATGGCGGATTCCTCTTCCCTGATTCGTATTATTGGTCTGGTTCAGCCGGATGAAATCTACAATCTGGCGGCGCAGTCTCACGTTCAGATTTCCTTTGATGCGCCGGAATACTCCGGTGATGTGGATGCGATCGGTGTTCTGCGTGTCCTCGAAGCGGTGCGTATCCTAAATCTCATCAAAAAAACCAGAGTTTACCAGGCATCCACTTCTGAGCTCTTCGGAAAGGTGGAGGAGATGCCGCAGAAAGAGACGACGCCGTTCCACCCCTACAGCCCGTATGCGGTCGCAAAACAATATGGCTTTTGGATTACCAAAGAATATCGGGATGCTTACGGCATGTTTGCGGTAAACGGTATTTTGTTTAATCATGAATCGGAGCGCCGTGGAGAGAACTTCGTGACGAGGAAGATCACTCTGGCAGCGGGACGTATTGCCGAAGGACTGCAAGATCATCTGGAGCTTGGCAATATGGATTCACTGCGCGACTGGGGATATGCGAGAGACTATGTGGAGTGTATGTGGCTGATCTTACAGCATGACGTTCCCGAGGATTTTGTGATTGCCACGGGCGAGCAGCATACGGTCAGAGATTTCACCGAAAAAGCATTTGCGGCAAACGGCATTGAGCTTCGCTGGGAAGGACAGGGCATGGATGAGAAAGGGTATGATAAGGCGACAGGAAAGATGTTAGTCTGCGTCAATCCCGCATGGTTCCGCCCCACCGATGTGGATAACCTTTGGGGAGATCCGACGAAAGCAAAGACCGTGCTTGGCTGGAATCCACAGAAAACCAGCTATAAGGAGCTGGTTGAGATTATGGCAAAACATGACCGCGCACTGGCTAAGAGCGAGAAAGCATTGAAAGAAGCGGCAAAATGTGACTAAGTTTGACATATCGCAAAGAGACATCATGGCTAGTGTGAAAATCAGCTTGAGTGCTTATTTTTCGCACACAAATTTGTGCCGGAGCCACAAATTTGATACGCATAGCCAAATCTGACATTTGGTTCGCGTGCCTATGCGAAAATGCTCCGGTATGGAGGATTAGTATGGAAAAAGATGCAAAGATCTATGTGGCGGGCCACCGCGGGATGGTGGGGTCGGCCATTATCCGTGAACTGGAACGCCAGGGATACACAAATATCATTACAAGAACCCACAAAGAATTAAATCTCTGTCGTCAGGATGAAGTGGAAACATTTTTTGCGAAAGAGAAGCCGGATTATGTATTTCTGGCGGCTGCGAAAGTGGGCGGAATTGTGGCAAATGAGAGCGCGCTGGCTGATTTTATGTACGATAACATGACGCTGGAGATGAATGTGATTCACTCTGCATGGCAGAACGGATGCAAGAAACTGCAGTTTATGGGTTCTTCCTGTATCTACCCGCGCCTGGCGCCGCAGCCCATGAAAGAGAGCTGCCTTTTGACAAGTTCGCTGGAAAAGACAAATGAGGCGTACGCCCTGGCAAAGATTTCCGGATTAAAGTACTGTGAATATTTAAACAAACAGTACGGCACCGATTATATTTCTGTGATGCCCACCAATCTCTACGGTCCGAACGATAACTACCATCCGACGCACAGTCATGTGCTGCCGGCTTTTATACGTCGTTTCCATGAGGCGAAAGAGCAGAACCTGCCTTCTGTCACCTGTTGGGGGGATGGCAGTCCGCTGCGGGAATTTATGTATGTGGATGACCTGGCAAATCTCTGTGTATTTTTAATGAATCACTACAGCGGGGATGAGACAGTCAATGCGGGAACTGGCAAAGAGCTTACCATCAAAGAGCTTGCCCAGACCGTGGCGAAAGTGATTGGATATGAGGGTGAGATTTTATGGGATACCAGTAAGCCAAACGGTACGCCGCGCAAACTGTTGGATGTTTCCAAGGCGGAGGCGCTGGGCTGGCATTATAAGACGGAGCTGGAAGAGGGAATCCGATTGTCCTATGAAGACTTTTTAAACAATCCGATGCGTGCGGAGCGGTAGGCTGGTTATAGAGGAAGCAGGTTAAGCGGTTCACCGGTTTGGCCGAACATGGAATGCACAATAGAGCTGATGCGAACGAGATTCGCATGGCAGAGATGAGGTTTAATATGAATATAGTACTATTGTCTGGCGGGTCGGGAAAACGCCTGTGGCCGCTGTCCAACGATATACGTTCCAAGCAGTTCATCAAGATTTTCAAGACGCCCCAGGGGGAGTATGAATCTATGGTGCAGCGCGTCTATGGGCAGATTCGGCGCGTGGATTCGGAGGCGAAGGTGACGATCGCCACCTCAAAGACGCAGGTCTCCTCTATCCACAATCAGCTCGGCGAGGATGTGGGGATATCTGTGGAACCGTATCGGAGAGATACATTTCCGGCTATCGCACTTGCGACCGCGTATCTGCACGATATGCAGGGAGTAGCGGAAGATGAGGCGGTTGTAGTCTGTCCGGTTGACCCGTATGTGGAACAGGATTATTTTGAGGCGCTTAAGGCGCTGGGAGAGCGCGCCGCCGAGGGTGATGCCAACCTTGTACTGATGGGAATCGAGCCGACGTATCCCAGTGAAAAATACGGCTATATCATTCCACAGAGTAAAGACGACATCAGCAATGTGGAGACTTTCAAGGAAAAGCCGGATGTAAAGACGGCGGAGGATTACATCGCGCGCGGCGCCCTCTGGAACGGCGGCGTATTTGCCTATAAGCTCAGTTATGTGCTGGACAAGGCGCACGAATTGATTGATTTTACAGATTATCACGATCTGTTTGACAAATATGAGACGCTAAATAAAATCAGTTTTGACTATGCGGTAGTGGAAAAAGAGAGCAAGATCGAGGTCATGCGTTTTGGCGGCCAGTGGAAAGATCTTGGAACATGGAACACATTGACCGAGGCTATGGAGGAAGCCTGTGTCGGAGAGGCCATTTTAAACGAGACCTGCCGTAATGTACATGTCATCAATGAGCTCGATGTGCCGATCCTCTGCATGGGTTTAAAAGATCTGGTGGTTTCGGCCAGCGCCGAGGGTATCCTTGTATCGGACAAAGAGCAGTCGAGCTACATCAAGCCATATGTGGACAAGATTGATCAGACGGTGATGTTTGCCGAGAAATCGTGGGGCAGTTTTCGGGTGATTGATATCGAGGACGGCAGTATGACAATTAAGGTCACACTGAACGCGGGACATATGATGAATTATCACAGCCATAAGCTCCGCGATGAAGTGTGGACCATTATCTCCGGGACTGGAAGAACGATTGTGGACGGCATGGAGCAGCCGGTTGCGGCCGGCGATGTGGTTACCATGCAGGCCGGCTGCCGTCACACCATAATCGCCGATACGGAGTTGAAGGTGATGGAGGTACAGATCGGAGAGGAGATCAGCGTGCATGACAAGCAGAAATTCAATCTGGAAGACTGAGCCTTTTCTCTTAAAACCGGCAGGCAAAGATTACCTGTGGGGAGGGACGCGTCTCAACGATGATTTCTCTAAAAATATCGCCATGGAACCTCTGGCCGAAACCTGGGAGTGTTCCACGCACCCGGACGGGCCCAGCATCGTCGCCAGCGGCCAGTTTAAAGGGGAAACGCTCACCAAGGTGCTAAAATGGCACCCGGAATACCTGGGCACCCACCCGCGCACGCACGGCGAGCTGCCGATATTGATTAAACTGATCGATGCAAAAAAAGATTTGTCCGTGCAGGTGCACCCGGATGATGACTATGCGAGAACATACGAAAACGGATCGTTGGGCAAGACGGAGATGTGGTATGTGCTGGATACTGTTGGAGACGCCAAACTTGTTTACGGTTTTCGTCAGGATATGGACAGAGATAAACTAAAAAAAAGCATCGAGTGCGGCACAGTCGAAAAATATCTGCAAAAAGTGCGCATCAAAAAAGATGATGTGTTTTATATTGAGGCGGGCATGGTTCATGCGATCGGCGCGGGCGCTTTGATCGCGGAGATACAGGAGAGCTCGAACCTTACCTATCGTCTGTTTGATTACAACCGCGTAGATAAAAACGGCAAACGGCGCGAACTCCACATCGAGAAAGCGCTTGACGTCGCAAATCTAAAAGGAAGCGCAGAGCCACGACAGCCGCTGCGTGTTCTCAAATATCAGACGGGTTGTGCATCGGAACTATTATGCCGCTGTAAATATTTTCAGGTGGAGCGTCAGCTAATCAATACGGAGCGCTGTCGAAAGATGGCCGATTTTGAGACGACCGGAAATTCATTCCATGTGTTGCTCTGCGTTGGCGGCTGTGGTACACTTTTTGTGGAAAACGGGTCGTCCATAAACTTTTTTCGTGGGGACTGTATTTTTGTGCCTGCGGATTCCATGGCGCTCAAACTGCACGGAAAAGCCCAGATGCTCAATGTCAGCTGCTGAAAACGCGCAGATTTTTAACCGGGGTTTATGTGCGGCATAACCTTGCAGAGCAAATAAAGTTTTTGAGGCGGTCTTTGAGATCGCAGCACATATATTTCTACAAATGTCATAAAATGGAAACAAAGAGGATTTGTGTGAAAAATCAGCTTGATAGCTGATTTTATCACACAAGAACTTGTTGACGATGGCTATGCTGTTTGGGAGCGTTACAAATAGCCTTGATGGCAGGCGCAAATATGAGAGTTGTGTCGCCTCGTCGCGCAAACGCTCTGGAATGGAGATTCGTGTGAAAAATAAATTTTTCACACGCAAATTTGTGCCTGCGGCCCAAAGTTTGCAGGTTGAGAGAAAGGTATGGTAATTTTTATGGTAGAACAAAGAAGCATAGGGATATACATATTGTTATCCATCGTGACCTGCGGAATCTATGGTATTTATTGGTTTATCTGTTTGACAAACGATACGAATACGATTTCCGGCGATGTCAATGGGACATCGGGCGGTGTGGCATTTTTGCTGACGCTTGTCACATGTGGAATCTACGGCTTATACTGGGCATATAAGCAGGGCGACAAAATCGACTTCGCCAAACGGCAGCGCGGTATTCCGTCGACCAATACAGGACTTTTGTATTTGGTGTTGAGTGTGTTTGGTCTTGGAATTGTGGCGTATGCTCTGATGCAGGATGAGCTCAATAAACTGGCATAATGAAAAAGAGAGCGGTTAAAGTTATCACAAGCGGCATGGTCTTCTTAGTGGCAGGAATATTCTACGCGTGTTTCGTGGAAGCTGCCGGCATAGGGGTTCCATGCCCTTTTTATGCTGTGACAGGACGTTATTGTCCAGGGTGCGGTGTGACGCGAATGTGTATTGCCCTCTTAAAGCTTGACATTGCCGCGGCCTTTGAGAGCAACGCCATGGTGCTTATTTTGACGCCCGTGCTGTTGCCTGTGTTGATTAAAAATGTGGTCTCATATGTCAGGACAGGCAGGTATCATTTGGGAAAAACGGAAAATATTCTGATCGTGGCGGCGATCGTTTTGCTGATTGTCTTTGGCATATGGCGCAATCTTTTTTAAAAATTTTTTAATTCTTTTAGAAAATTATACGAAAAGAAAAAAGTGTGTTATAATATGCATAGTTTATGATAGGCTTGTGTATTTTGGGTGGTTTGGCTCCCGGTAGATGAGGATACTGGGAATAAAACAGATTCATTGGACGGCATAGAGCAGATATCAGGGAAAGGAAGGATGGTCACATGAGATTAAAATGGATGAAACGATTGCTTAGCCTGACGCTGGCGGCAAGTATGTGCTTTGCCCCGGATATGGCGGGGTATGCGGCGGCCATTCCGCAGAATATGGCAGCAGAGGTGACGCCTCAGGAGGCGGCTATAGATACGGCTGACAGTGAGACCGTGACGGTGGAGGACGAGGGCAAAGAACTGTCCCTTGGCCAGGGAACCAGGGCAACAGCCCCCGCGGCCCCCGCAAGCCTTTATGCGGACAATATCACATGGAAATCCGCCGATCTGCACTGGAGTGCAGTGGCGGGGGCGGAGGGATATATCGTATACCGCAAATCAGACACCGACAGTGCATATAAAAGTATTGCCTATGTGGAGGGAAGAGACAACACCAACTATACGGACAGCGGACTCATTATGGGCAATACCTACAGCTATCAGGTAAGGTCTTATGTGATATCCGGCGGTGAATACATACAGTCCGAACAGTGGGCGGCCCTTCAGGCAGTGGCGTCAAAACTGGGAAAGGCCGTCATCGTTTCGGCGTCTGCCGGCAATTACAACAGCGCGGCGATCAGCTGGCAGATCGTGGAGGGCGCTACCGGATACGAGGTGTACCGTGCCAATTCCGCCAATGCGCCGTTTGCCCTGATCAAAGATGTGGGTAATGTGACAAGCTATACGGACAGCGGGCTTTCTACCGGCAATGTCTACCGCTACTATGTCCGTCCTTATCGGACGATGAGCGCCAATCGGATGTATGGAACAGAATCTGATGGCGTAGCCGTGCGGCCGCTGCCTGGAGTTCCTGTGATGAATGCAGAGGTTTCTGTCACTGGAAGTGTGGTGCTAAACTGGCAGGCGGTGGCGGGAGCTGCCGGATACGGCGTTTACCGCAGGAGCGGCAGCGGAGACTATAAACAAGTTGCCAATATCACATCCGACGCCACTTTATCTTTCGAGGATAAAGATCTCAAAGTCGGAACCCAATATACTTACCGTATGCGTGCGTACTGCCTGGCCGAGGGGACGGAAGTGTGGGGCGAGTATACCGGCGAGAGAACGGTGGTGGCGACGCTCGGCGCGCCGACGCTTTCTTTTGGGGAGCAGAGCTATAACAGTATCACACTCCGATGGGAAAAGCTTAGCGGAGCCGAAGGGTACAATGTTTATCGTTCGACCAGCGAGAACGGCGTTTATACCAGGATTAAGAAGATCAGCAGCGGGGATACCTTAAGCTATAAAGATACCGGCCTTACGTTCGGCACCACATATTATTACAGAATCCGGGCATACAACACGGTAAACGGAGCGACGCTCCAGGGCGTTTATTCTGTGGCGGCAGCTCAAACCTGTGCGCCGGGTGCAGCCGTTTTAAGCAGCCAGGCGTCCGGGACAACGTCGGTCAAGCTCACCTGGACCGCAGTGGAAATGCCGGAGAACAACAGCGGCTATTACATTTACAGGATCAATGGCGACAATGTCCAGATGATCAAAAACTGTTCCAGGACGTCGACTTCATACACCGTAAAACAGTTGGTGTACGGAGAAAAATATAAATTTAAAGTGGTTGCCTATGCGGCTGACGCCACAGGCAAGATCATACAGGGTGCGGATTCCAATGTTTTGACGGTGAAGACAGCGCTGATGCCGCCGTCGATTCAGTCGGTGAAAGCGTCCGGTTCCGGCTTGGAGATTACCTGGAAATACTCTTCGAGCGCGGAGGAGGACAACTTTCAGATTTACCGCTCTACTTCCCGCGACAAGGGATTTAAGAAGATTGCAACTGTCTCCAAAAAGAGTGGGAAAAAGAAAGGCACTTACAACGATCTGAAAGTGACAGTCGGCAAAAAATATTACTATAAAATACGCAGTACGAAAAAACTTGCCACAGGCAAAACGGTCAAGTCAGCGTTTTCCCAGGTTACTGCGGCGAAAGCGGCTCCCGCGGCTCCGACGCTGGTGGTGCGCGCTGAGGGCGCTACCAGTCTGAAACTATCGTGGAATAAGGTGAAGGGTTCCACCAGCACAGGATATGTCAACGGCTATGCGATTTACCGCAGTACAACCAAGAACAAAGGGTTCAAACGGGTTGCCAAGATTTTGAGCGGTACGACCATATCGTATGTGGATACCAAGCTGACGCCCGGCAATACCTATTACTATAAGATTCGTGCGTACAGTAATGTCAACAATAAAGAAGTGTTCGGGGATTACTCGAAAGTGAAGTCCGCCAAAGTTGTTCCGGGTGCAGTGACAGCGAAAGCGGAGGCGATCGATTATACGACAGTCAAGCTGTCCTGGAACGCGATCGAAGGGGTCAAAGGATACCGCATCTACCGTTCTACCCAGAAGAACGGAACATACAAATCAATCAAGACGCTGCCGGCAGGCACGCTCAGTTATGAAGACAAGAAAGTGGATATCGGCGTCACTTATTATTACAAAGTCAGAGCATATGCGACGAGCGGCAAAAAGAAGATCTTTGGCAAATATTCTTCCGCACAGAGTGCGAAGCCGACCCTGACAAAACCGATGAACCTGCAGGCGATCATGCTCGATGCAACGCAGATCAAACTGACCTGGAACCCGGTTCCCGGCGCGGAAACCTATACGATTTTGCGCAGTACCTCTTTAAACGGCAAGTTTAAGATTGCCAGCGAGATCTGCACGACCAATACTTTTATCGATGCCAACATCACGGCGGGCAACGTCTACTATTACAAAGTGTATGCCGTGCGCGGAGAGGCAAAGAGCGAGACGACGGACGCCGTGACAGCGATGGTAGCTGCCTTAGAGGTCAGCGCCACCAGCGTGGAAGTCAAGCTCGGCGGCAGCGTGAAGGTCAATGCGACAGCGAAGCCGGCGGCATCGATCGTGTGGACGTCCGATGACTATACGATCGCCGTGGTGTCCACGGACGGAACGATTTACGGAAGCAAGCTCGGGACTACGACCGTGCGGGCGAGCGCCAACGGCATCACCAAAGCGATCACCGTCACTGTCAAAGAGAAAGTGGCCGTCAAGGGTGTGGATATCTCCAAGAACAGTGGAAACGTTGATTTTGCGCTGCTAAAAGCGGCTGGTTACGAGTATGTGATGCTGCGCATCTGTGAGGGAACGACGCAGGATGCAAACTTTGAGACCAACTTCAGAAACGCGAAAGCGGCAGGATTAAAGGTGGGCGCTTACTGTTATTCCAAGGCCAAAAATACAGCGGAGGCGCAAAAAGAGGGGGAGACGGTGCTGCGTATACTCGGCGGCAGGCCGCTCGATTTCCCGATTGCCTATAATATGGAAAATGCCGTGCAGCTGACCAATATTACCAATCCGCAGCGCTGCGACATAATGAATACGTTCAAGAATTACATTATCGACGCAGGTAAACAGTATAAATTTGTGCTCTATACATCGCGCGATTGGCTCAATACTTATTTTGACAACAGCCGTCTGGTCGGCATTGATCTTTGGGTCATCCAGTTTGGCGGTGAGATGTACGGACATGGCTACACCGGAAATGGCAACGTTAAGATGTGGTGCTACACCAAAGACGAGGTGGTAAACGGTGTGCCGGATAAAGCGAGAGTCAGCATCAGTTATTATTAAATGGACAGATTTATGGAAAGGTTGATTATGAGGCGTTTTGGAAAATGCATAGCGGCAATGATGACAGCAGTGTTCCTCACAGGGACAATGCTGCCTGGAACGCCGCTTTTGGCGGCGGAGATCAGCGGCTCGGAGGGAGTCCGCCGGATGATGCCGCAAGAGGAGGCCAGCAGGGAAGAGATCGTATCGTTTCAGGAGCTGAGCGAGGCGGCGCGGACGGTGCGTTTGGCAAATAAGCCTGGGCTAGGTCAATGTCTTGCAAAGATGCCAAGAACGCTCACCGCGGTCCTGGCGGATGGCAGCACGGAAAAGATCGCTGTCACATGGCAGTGCGTGGGCGATTATGAGAACAGCAATTACTTTTACTATCAGTTCAATCCGGTGTGGGATACGGATGTATATGCGTTGAATGGCGGCGCAGAGATTCCCTATATCAATCTGTTTCTTGGTGTGGACGGCAGGTTTAAGCTGGCAACGCTGGAGGAAAACCGGGAAGAGATCTTTAATTTCATGCGGGAAAAGATGGGATTTAATATCGCCGCCGCCTGCGGCGTGCTGGCAAATATCCAGAGTGAATCTTCCTTTCGCCCGACGGCGAGCGTGATTGACACCAACGGTCTGACGAGTTATGGACTCTGTCAGTGGAACGGTCCGCGCTTTGAGTCGTTGAAAACATACTGCGCCAGCAACGGTTATGATTATCAGACGGTCGAAGGTCAGCTCTATTATCTAAAATATGAGCTCGAGCACAGCGAGGCGTCGGCCTGCGCGCGGGTGCGCAACGTTGAGAACACCGCGGAGGGGGCGTATCAGGCGGGATATAACTGGGCGCGCTACTTTGAGCGCTGTGCCAGCGTCTATTTTGAATCAAGGGCAAAACTGGCGCGCGATACTTACTGGCCGATGTACAACGGCAGCGGCGGGGTGCGCAATAAGTACTCCATAACCTATGAGTTAGACGGCGGCAAGAATAGCGAGGACAATCCGAAAAGCTATTATAATACTTCAGGGACGATCACATTAAAAGATCCGACGCGAACCGGATATCTATTTGGCGGCTGGTTTTTGGACCGGAAGTTCAAAAAGCAGATTAAAACCATATCGGGCGCGGACAATACCAACTATGTGCTCTATGCGAAATGGACCGAAATTCGTTACAACATCGCCTTTCACGGCAACGGCGCCCAGAGCGGCCAGGTGAAAAGCCTGACAAACTGTGAATATGACGCCATATACACGCTGCCAGCCAATAAGTTTGCACGCAAGGGATATCGGTTTGCCGGCTGGAACACGAAGAAAAACGGCAGGGGAACTGCTTACGGCAACAAAGAAAATGTGGGAAATTTGACGGCGAAGAACGGTGTGACGGTGACACTCTATGCACAGTGGAAGCTGCAGGGCTACGATATCACCTATGTGCTAAACGGCGGTGAGCAAAATGCCCAAAACCCTGATGTCTATTATGCCAACAGCAAGACGATCAAACTTAAAAATCCCAAGAAGAACGGCTATACTTTTTTGGGCTGGTATACGGACGCGAAGTTCAAAAATAAGATCACAAAGATTGCAAAAGGAACGCAGAAAAATCTGAAGCTGTACGCAAAATGGCAGGCCAACCAATATAAAGTCATATATGATGGAAACGGCGCAACATCGGGCTCAGTCAAAGCGATGGCTGGCTGCCGCTATGGAAAGTCATATAAGGTGGCCATAAATAAATTTAAGCGTACCAATTATACATTTGCCGGCTGGAATACCAAAAAAAATGGCACCGGAATTGCGGTGGCCGACGGGTCCAAATTTAAGAACCTGACGGCAAAAAATAACAAGACGGTCAGATTGTATGCACAGTGGAACAAGATCACATACAAGATTACCTATGTGCTGGACGGCGGCACGATGTTGGAGGAGAATCCTTCCACCTATGATGCACAGACAGAGACGTTTGTGTTAAAGGAGCCGGTCAAAACGGGATATGTTTTCCTGGGCTGGTATACGGAGCCATCGTTTACCAACAGAATTATCCAGATCAAGCGGGGAACGAAAGGCAATTATACACTGTACGCTAAATGGGATATTCTGCGCTATACGATCGCGTTTGACGGCAACGGCGCCAGTGCGGGCAATGTTGCGGCGATCGGAGACTGCGTATACAACAGTACCTATGCATTGCCGCACAATCAGTTCGAGCGTCCGGGGTATGTGTTTTTGGGCTGGAATACGGCGGCGGACGGCAGCGGTACATTTTATCAGGAAGGCGCGATCGTCAAAAACCTCTCGGGACAGCACGGCGCCACTGTGACACTCTATGCGATGTGGGATAAGGTCGTTTCTGCCGGAGAGGGCGAACCGATATAGAAGAAATATATGATAACAATATAATCAGTTATCCGCAAAGGCGGCAGTGGATTCTTTTTGGAAACCTCGGCCGCCTTTGCGACGGTATGGAACCTGTATATAAAGTTTCGCTGCGATCAATAGTTTGTTGCGACAACAAATACGCTGCGCTGATGGGTGGGAAAAAACCGTGTAAAACAGGGCGAAAATTGTCCCAAAGAAGATGTAAGTAGTTGCTATATACAAGATTTTGTGCTAAAATTAATTACGCTCGTATTGACGGGATACATATGGAATCAAAGGTTTGTATAACAGTACGAAAGGAAAGGCGCATATGAAAACGAACAGGGGGTTGGGCGGTATTGCCGCCAAGCTGGTATTGCTGGGAGTGCTTCCGACGTTGGCCGTGGCGATTATTTCGCTGATATTTTCCACCGTGAGCCTAAAGAGCGGTATGGAGACTGAGGCGCTCAGAGGACTAGAAATGCTGGCGTTAGCAGTTGGCGGCGGATACAGTGATATACCGGGAGATTATACATTGGATGCGGAAGGAAATCTCTGGAAGGGGGAGCAAAACCTTACGATTCAGATGGAAAATCTTGACAAATTCACGGAAGGCCATGAGGCGGATGTTACCCTCTGTTACGGTAAGACAAGAAAGTTGACGTCATTAAAAGACGCCAACGGCAAGCGTATTGTAGACACGGATATCTCGGACGAGGTATGGCAGACGGTATCTGCCGATAAGATATACGAGACGACAAGCATTAAGATTAACGGACAAAACTACTGTGCCTGTTATGTGCCGCTGAAGAATACGGACGGCAATATCATCGGTTGTATCTTTGCGGGGCAGCCGAGCGCCCAGATTTCAGCTTTTATCAATTCGATTGTTATCCGTATGGTTTTGATTATACTTTTGACAGTTGCAATTGCGGCCATTGTCGCGCTTTTGTATGCTAGAAATATGGCGGGCATTTTAGTGACCGTCGGCAAACATCTGACACGTCTCTCTGAGGGAGATCTCAATATTACGATCCGCGACAAATCCATTAAGCGCGGAGACGAGGTCGGTGAGATGGCGCGTGCGCTCAAAGCGTTGGTGGAGAGGCTGCGCGATATAGTGGAGAATTTGAAAGCTTCAGCCGACACGCTGTTTCGGTCGGGCAACGAGCTAGATGAGATGGCGGGGCAGTCGAGCGCTGCGGCGGATGAGATCAGCCGCGCCGTGGAAGATATCTCCAAGGGCGCTGTATCGCAGGCCGAGGAGATCGAGTCGGCGACGCGCGAGATCAGCAATATGGGAGACGTTATAGAGAATATTGTACACAATGTCGGAGATTTGACAGACACGTCCGACAATATGAACAGTGCGGGGGCGGCCTCCACACAGACGATGAATGAGCTGAGTGCGTCAAACGACCGCACGGTAGCTGCGATCACCCGGATTGCAGACCAGATCTATCTGACCAATAACTCTGTCGAGAAGATCGGCAGTGCCGCAAGCCTGATTACAGCCATAGCAGACCAGACCAGTCTGCTGTCGCTAAATGCTTCTATTGAGTCCGCGCGGGCCGGTGAGGCGGGGCGTGGGTTTGCCGTGGTGGCGGACGAGATTTCCAAGCTGGCTGCTCAGTCCGAGGAGGCAGCTGACGGTATTCAAAAGATCATCAATACGTTACAGGAGGAGTCCGCAGAGACAATGCGTGTGATGGCGGAGGCGCAGGAGTCTATCCGTGAGCAGCAGCAAAAGCTCGACGACACGAAGAGCCGTTTTGATGATGTGAGCCGCGGCATCACGATTTCCCGTCAGGGAACCAACGTCATCCGTACAAATGCCGATTCCTGTGATCAGTCCAGAGGACAGGTCATTGATGTGATCACGAATCTCTCCGCGATATCCGAAGAGAATGCGGCGTCGGCGCAGGAGACTACCGCGTCCATGCAGGAGCTCAATGCGGGAATCAATATGTTGGCCGATTCCGCGGGCAATCTGCGCGAATTATCCATGGAATTGAATAAACAGATGGAGTTTTTCAAATTATAAACATGCGGATAGATACGCCGAAAGAGGACAGCCGGAACTGTCCTCTTTTGTCTCATAAAAAAAGAGGACTTAAACGGTATTCTGCCATGAAAGTTGCCACGGCAGATGTGAAGGATGGGCGAGATGACAATCAAAGAGAGATTAGCAGGGGTGCGCCGCGAGATGGCGCGCCGGGGCGTCGATGCGTATATAGTTCCTACCGAGGATTTTCATGGTTCGGAATATGTGGGCGCATATTTTAAGGTAAGAGAGTATCTTTCCGGGTTTACCGGTTCGGCGGGTACATTGCTTGTGATGATGCAGCAGGCCGCGCTCTGGACCGACGGCAGATATTTTTTGCAGGCTAAGGAGCAGTTGAACGGCAGCGGTATTGATCTGATGTGCGCCGGAGAGAGCGGTGTGCCGACGCTTGCAGATTATTTAAAACAACATCTGCGCGAGCGGGCGGTGGTCGGGTTTGACGGCAGGACCGTCAGCAGCCGTTTTGTGAAAAAGCTGTCTGATAAACTGCAAGGCAAACAGGTGACGTTCGCCGGCGGCGAAGACCTGGCCGATCCGGTATGGACAGAGCGGCCGCGCATGGCGTGTGAGCCGGTTTGGGAATTGGAAGAGTCTTTCGCGGGCAGTACTAGGGAAGACAAAATTTCCGCAGTGCGCGGTAAGATGGCAGAACAGGGAGCCGACGCGCTGCTGCTCTCGGCGTTGGATGAGATTGCCTGGCTTTTAAATTTAAGGGGCGGTGACATACAATATACGCCGGTATTTTTATCGTATCTATTGCTGCGCCGCACAGATGCGCTCTTGTTTGTGCAAGGTGAGGCGGTGGGGAGCGAGCTGCGGGAAAAGCTTTGCGAGGCTGGAGTGACGCTGACTCCCTATGGAGCAATCGAGCAGGAGTTGGAGCGCATCCCCGCAGGACAGACCGTATGGTTCGATGACACGAAAGTCAACGAGCGGTTGGCGGGAAGCCTGCCCGTTTCGGTCAAGCGTTTGGAGAAGCCCAGTCCAGTAGAGCGGTTAAAAGCGGTTAAGACACCGGCAGAGCAAAGAAATATGGAGCAGGCACATATCAGAGACGGCGTAGCAGTGACCCGGTTTATCCGCTGGGTCAAAGAAAATGTGGGTACGCAGAAGATCACGGAACTTGGCGCTGCGAAAAAACTGGAAGAATTTCGCAAGGAGGAGGAGGGCTATCTTTGCCCCAGCTTTGCACCTATCATTGCCTACGGTGCGCACGGCGCTGTTGTACATTACGAACCGACTCTGGAGACGGACGCCGTACTTTTACCGAAAAGCTTTTGTCTGGCCGACACCGGGGGACATTATTGGCAGGGGACGACGGACATTACGCGGACTATCGCATTGGGAGCGTTGACAGAGGAAGAAAAGCGCATGTATACGCTGGCACTACGGGGACACTTAAATCTAGGTGCGGCCGTCTTTTTGCAGGGGACCGGCGGCCAAAATCTTGACGTGTTAGCCAGAGGGCCACTGTGGGAGAATGGTCTGGATTATCGCCACGGAACCGGACACGGTGTGGGATATCTGCTCAATGTCCATGAGGGGCCGCAGCGTTTTCACTGGCGGACCTTACCGGAATCAGACAGCGTGCCTATAGAGGAAGGGATGGTGATCTCCAACGAGCCGGGGCTCTACATGGAAGGGCGATTTGGAATCCGTCATGAAAATCTGCTCCTATGCTGTAAGGCAGAGAAAACCGAATATGGGCAGTTTTTAAAATTTAAAAATCTCACCATGGTACCCTTTGACCGGGAAGCGATCGTGCCGTCACTTATGACAGAGCGGGAATTGACGCTGTTAAACCACTATCATAAAATAGTCTATGACACATTGGCGCCGCATCTGTCAGAAGAAGAGGGTGCGTGGCTTTTAGAGGCAGTCAGAGAAATCAAAAGACAACAATGAGCAACAAAAGACGAGCGTGATTGCTTTGCGGTATTTGATGTTTATGTAATTTGGAGCACGACATGTACAAAAGGTTTGGGAAGCGATGGATTAGCATTGCATTTATCATAATATTTTGCCTTACCGGCATATCGGCTGATTTTCATCAGTCCTATGCCTTTTTGTCGTGTGCGTCTGAGTCAGAGTCCGGGAGAGATGCAGTAGGGGAGAGAGAGCCAGCGGCACACGCTGCCAGTTACCGGGCACAGCATCACTCACTGCCGGATTATGTTCTGCTCTCGGAGAAGAGAGCAGGGCGTGTACATTACCGATATGAAGACCGCGAAAGCGGCAGAATCAATCCAATTCGTGTAAAGACGCTGCATTTCGATTTGCCCAGAGGGCTGTGCGGTTGTCACCTGTTTATAGCGGCTTCGCGCTGTGTCCTCGACTGTAGGACGAGCAGCGAGGAGGCGGCGCTTACTTATATACATAATAAGGACGGAAAAAAAGCATAATTGTTCTCACTTTAAGACAGTAACAGTTCAGCATGTGGCTTCTTAAGCTGCCGAATCCGGCCTGCTTTAAGGTTTGGCTTTGGCAAAAAGCGGAGTTCACTTGGATCAGGTCTTGACAATAGCGTTAAGGCTTCATTTTGCTAAAATTATTGTATGTTCGGTGAGGAGGACAATTATATGGATTTACTTATAATCATTGTGGTAGTGGCGTTGGTGCTCGGCGGGGCCGTTTGGGCATGGTGGAGCGAAAATGGGCCGGAGCAAAAGCACGAGCAGGAGGAAAAAGAGGAAAATAAGTAAAAATATTCTTCAACAAAAGCACGAAAATAGCTTGGAAAATGGAGCGAAATAGTGCATTATAGAAGAGAGTTCGTAACGAAGAGAAGGAAGAAAGATTTGAAGGTGTGAGTTTATGCAGAATGGCGGGCAAGGCAGTGTAAACAGGGAGTTAAAGGCGGAGCTTATTATGGCAGTCGTCGGAGCAGTGTTGACCGTGCTTGTGATCGTGCTGGCAATATTGCAGATCAGTGGGATCTACAAGAATGCGATTAATATTTGTGAACCTTTAATGGGAGTGGTGATGATCCTGCAGGGGATACGCAGTTGGAAACGAAGTAAAGTGATGGCTGTCATAAGTTTTGCGGCGGCGCTCTTTATCTTTGTAGTGGCTGTGACCGTGCTATATTAAAAACAGTACAAGGAGAGAAAAGATATGTTGTCATTTGAGAGTGATTATCTGGAGGGAGTGCACCCGAAGATTTTAGAGCATTTGGTGCACACGAACCTTGAAAAACTGTCCGGTTACGGCGATGACGAATATAGCGAACTGGCGAAAGAAAAAATAAAGCGCGCCTGCCACTGCCCGTCGTCTGATATTTATTTTCTGGTGAACGGCACACAGACAAATCAGATTGTGATCGATGGTATATTAGAGCAGTACGAGGGAGTGATTGCTGCGGATACCGGCCATATCAGTGTGCACGAGGCGGGATCCATCGAGTATGCGGGGCATAAAGTGTTGGAGGTGCCGCAGATCGCGGGCAAGATTAAGGCGGAGGTCTTACTGGAATGTTTGCAGACCTTTTTTGCCGACGTAAACAGAGAGCACATGGTATATCCAGGAATGGTATATATTTCCTATCCTACGGAGTACGGTACGCTATACACCAAGAAGGAACTGGAAGCAATTTACGGCATCTGCAAAGACTATGGACTTCCTCTTTATATTGACGGAGCCAGACTTGGATACGGCCTTATGAGTGCGCAGGCAGATTTGACGCTGCCGGAGCTGGCCAAGTGTTGTGATGTATTCTATATCGGCGGCACAAAAGTCGGGGCGCTCTGCGGGGAGGCGGTGGTGTTTACCCACAAAAACGCGCCGAAGCATTTTAAGACGATGATAAAACAGCATGGGGGCCTGCTCGCCAAGGGAAGGCTTCTCGGTATTCAGTTTGATACGCTGTTTACAGACAATCTCTATTTTGAGATCAGCAGGCATGCGATCGAGATGGCGGAGCTGCTAAAAGGGGTATTTCGGGAAAAGGGATATGAACTGTATGTTGATTCTCCCACGAACCAGCAGTTTGTGATACTGGAAAATGAAAAGATGGAGCAGTTGAGGCAGCATGTCGGCTTCAGCTATTGGGGGCGCTGGGACGAAAACCATACGGTTGTCCGTTTTGCCACCAGTTGGGCAACTCGAAAGGACGATGTTTTGCGTTTGCGTGAATTGTTGTGAGCTTCGGCACAATCTCATAGGATAATGTGTGATCGGCACCAGGAGGTAAAATTTGAAGTTTCAGAGACATAGAATGATAATGGCAATCGGTGCGTTGACTCTGCTGACGTCCTCTTTTATGGGCTGCGCCGGGCGGTCATCCCAAAATGAGGCGTCGGCCATAACGGCAGAGTCCGAGCTTATTGCGGATACGAAAGATGCCAAGCATTTGGGAGAGGATAACACGCAGCATTTGGGTGAGAGTGGAGAGGATACGCAGAGTCAGGTTGGGAATAGCCAGGCCGGGCAAAATCAGGAAAAGAGCAGTGAGGAGCCGAAGAATTTGAGCGAGAATAGCCAGGCCGGGCAAAATCAGGAAAAGAGCAGTGAGGAGCCCAAGAAGGTGAGTGAGAATAGCCAGACTGGGCAAAATCAGGGTGAGAGCGGAGAGGATACGCAGAGTCAGGTTGAGAATAGCCAGACTGGGCAAAATCAGGAAAAGAGCAGTGAGGAGCCGAAGAATCCGAGCGAGAATAGCCAGACTGCACAAAACCAGAGTGGAGGCAGTCAGACAACGCAGAACCAGGGCGAGAGCGCGGATGGTTCACTTGCGGAGGAAAACGGTGAGAGCGCGGACGGCAGCTTGCCGGCGGGAGCCGCAGCCCACGAGGGCAGGCTAATTGTGATTGATGCGGGACATCAGCGCCAGGGCAACAGTGAGAAGGAACCGATCGGCCCCGGGGCGTCTGAGATGAAAGCCAAAGTGGCCGGGGGTACTTCGGGATGTGTCAGCGGCCTTGCCGAATATCAACTGACACTTATGGTCGCGGAAAAGCTGCAGGCGGAGCTTGCCGCGCGCGGTTACACAGTGATTATGGTGCGCACCTCCCATGATGTCAATATCAGCAATGGCGAGCGCGCCCAGGTTGCAAACAATGCAGGCGCGGACGCGTTTATCCGCATTCATGCAAACGGTTCGGAGAGCTCTTCGGCAAACGGCGCGATGACGATTTGCCAGACCGCGCAAAATCCGTACAACGGTTCCGTGTATACGCAGAGCAAGAACCTGGCCACTACGGTATTGGATGGACTGGTAAATGCCACAGGCTGTAAGAAGGAGCGCGTGTGGGAGACAGACACCATGAGCGGCATCAATTGGTGTGCCGTACCGGCGACGATCGTGGAGATGGGATATATGACCAATCCCGACGAGGACGCAAAGATGGCCACGGACGATTATCAGAACAAAATTGCTGCCGGGATTGCGGATGGAATCGACGCATATTTTGCGTTATAGATTAGAGAGTGACAGGGCTTGATGTGCGCGAAGTGCGAGGGATGAAATGGTGGTTGAATGATCAAAACTGTCCGATATCGGGAATGCCGTAGAGGGACAGTGAAATCAGACAGGTATTTTCACCAGGGGGCGATCCGGGGAGTGAAAAAGACAGAATTGCCGGAGGAGATAAAAGCGGAGTTAGTAGAATTTTATATACAGCATCAAAAAGGAGGATTATGATGGAAAAGAAACGCAACATCATTGTAGGGCAGTCAGGAGGTCCTACGGCTGTAATCAATTCAAGTCTGGCAGGTGTCTACAAGACTGCAAAAGAGAGAGGATTCCATAAGGTGTATGGCATGTTACATGGGATTCAGGGCTTTTTGGATGAGCAGTATGTTGATTTGTCCACGCAGATTCACTCGGATATGGACATTGAGCTGCTCAAGCGGACGCCCTCTGCATTTTTGGGTTCCTGTCGCTTTAAACTGCCGGAAATTCACGAAAATCTGGAAATCTATGAGAAAATCTTTCAGATTCTGGACAAATTGGAGATCGAGGCGTTTATCTATATCGGCGGCAACGATTCCATGGATACGATCAAGAAATTGTCGGATTATGCGATTGTCAAAGGTCATTCCCAAAGATTTCTTGGCGTTCCTAAGACCATTGACAACGATTTGGCTCTTACTGACCATACGCCGGGATTTGGCAGCGCTGCAAAGTACATAGCGGCCTCCACCAAAGAGGTGATACGCGATGCCCTGGGATTGACGTATCACAAAGAGATGATTACGATTATCGAGGTCATGGGACGCAACGCCGGCTGGCTGACGGGCGCTACCGCACTAGCAAAAACCGAGGAGTGCGACGGCCCGGATTTGATCTATCTGCCGGAAGTGCCGTTTGAGATTGACAAATTTTTAGAGAAGAACAAAGAGCTTTTGAAAACAAAAGATTCTGTAGTGATTGCGGTATCTGAGGGAATCAAGCTGGCGGACGGAAGGTATGTATGTGAGCTGTCCGGGGGTGCAGATTATGTGGATGCGTTTGGCCATAAGCAGCTTCAGGGAACTGCGTCCTATCTTGCGAACTTCCTGGGCGCAGAGATTGGTTGTAAGACGCGCAGCATTGAGTTCTCTACGCTTCAAAGAAGCGCATCCCATATGGCGTCCCGCGTGGATGTCAACGAAGCGTTTATGGTAGGAGGCGCTGCGGTAAAAGCCGCAGATGAGGGAGACAACGGCAAGATGGTGGTGATCGACCGCGTTTCTGATGACCCGTATATGAGCGCTGCCGGAATCTATGACGTGCACCGCATCGCCAACAATGAAAAGACCGTGCCGCGCGAATGGGTCAATGCCGAGGGCAACTATGTGACGCAGGAGTTTATCAATTATATTGAGCCCTTGATTCAGGGGGACTACCAGCCGTTCATGGTAAACGGTCTGCCGCAGCATCTGGTGTTGACGCGAGAGATCTGAGCAACTGGCACAAAGGATGACAATCGCCTGATATAGCGTCACGTAAAAACACTTTGCTTATACGCCCTGCTGCGATGAGCCTTTGTGCTGACGGCTGTGCAGCAGGGAGAGTTTTTTCATGTGCCCGATCGTTTTTGCGCCTTGTCCGGTCGTTTGGGATACACACAATAGGTATACACACAATGTAAAAAAATCGTTGCAATTTAGTTTAAGTCGTGATATGATTATCTTATGCAGATATGGTTCATCGGTAGAACGCTAGCTTCCCAAGCTGGAAAGGCGGGTTCGACTCCCGTTATCTGCTTAGGAGTAAGACAGCCGTAAACACAGTGATTTTTCAAAATCATGGGTTTACGGCTGTTGTAGTTTTCACTGCATCAGCAATTAGTCAGACACTGTCAAGAACAGTCGGTCATAAACCTGTAGTGAAAACCCTGATATGAAATTTGGATAGACAAGCCCCGGTGCGCACGGCCGGGGCTTTTTGCTGCCAGCCACACGATTCCTGCGATTTGCCCATTGCTGTGGCAGTATAAGTGGCTTTCCGTATAATATGCTGCCGAATGTCGTTATTTGACAAATGACAGACAAAATATCTGTTGATTTTTGTCGAAATATGTCAATTGAAAGCGGTTCTGACACCCTTGACATTGGAAAAATCTGCCAATATAATTGTCTGTGTAGGGGTAAATTTCTGCATAATGAATCAAAAGACTTCATTATGTCAGATCAAAAGCGGTTTCGTCTTATTTAAGAAAGGGGGGACAGGGACAGGCGAAAAGCAACAGTGTAACGGAGTTAAATTGACAAACGATCACAGTAACAATGTATCAGGGGAGGTTTCAATTGAACAAGGGAAAACAAAAATTTATTTCTGCGGCACTTGCGGTAACACTCGCAGCAGGCTGCGCACTTCAGTTTCCACTTACGACAAAAGCAGCAACAAACAGTACGAGGGTCATGGAACAGATTGACCGGGGATTAATTGCCATTCCTAAAAACTACAGCGACGAGGCGACGGGTATGTACCTTAGCTGGAGGCTTTTGGGCACGGAATCTTTGGCGGATACCAGATTTGATATTTATAAAAACGGCGCCAAAATTGTTTCCGATTATAATGGCACCAATTATACAGATACAACAAATACGAATGGCGAAGACGCATCGGCAGTTTATCAGGTTGTGACTGCTGGGAAAGAGCTGACAGCCAGCGATTTGGCAGCAAACACGATTTTGGTAAACGGGGCGCCGGTCAAGCTCAATATGATAGGAGAGACGGAGCGCAGCTCTTACAGCGAGAGCAATTGTTATGGTTATTTCGATATTCCGCTTCAGATTCCGGCGGATGTAAGCGATTCCAAGGCGGGAAATTATTCTTATACCGCAAATGACTGCTCGGTCGGTGATGTTGACGGCGACGGCCAGTACGAATTGATTGTGAAATGGGACCCGAGCAACTCTAAAGATAATTCAAACACAGGTTATACCGGGGATGTACTGTTCTCCTGTTATGAATTTGACGGAACACAGCTTTGGGCAAATCCGATCAATCTTGGCAAAAATATCAGGGCAGGAGCCCATTATACACAGTTTATGGTGTATGACCTGGACGGGGACGGTTATTCCGAGATCGTTATGAAGACCGCGCCGGGCTCGAAAGATGCAAACGGCAATTATGTTTCTGCGGTCGGTGACACGGATGCGATTAAATACACCGACAATTCCGCTGATTATCGGACAAGCGGCGGTTATCTGGTGTCAGGTCCGGAATATCTCACTGTATTTAACGGCAGGACAGGTGCGGCTATGTATACGACAGATTATACGCCGCCTTACACCATTGCCTCAAACTGGGGAGATAATTACGGAAACAGAGGAAACAGATTCCTCGCAGGGGTAGGCTATTTTGGCAAGGAAGACAGCTACGGCAGACTTCTGCCGAGTGTCGTAATGTGCCGCGGTTACTATACGATGGCGTATGTTGTTGCATACGACTGGGATGGACAGAAGCTCACACAGCGTTTTTATCATCAGGGAACGTCAAATACCGCTTCCAGCCTGTATGGACAGGGTAACCACAATCTTTCCATATCGGATGTAGACAATGACGGTTATGACGAAATTGTATATGGTTCGGCTGTGCTTGATCATAACGGTACGGTACTTTCCAATACAAGACTTGGCCATGGCGATGCGCTTCATGTCAGCGATTTTAACAATGATGGCACGATAGAGGCATATCAGGTGCATGAAGATGCAACCGGATATAAAAACTATGGCGGTGATTTTTGGGTTCCGGCAACCGGAAGCCACATTTACGGTACGACAGCGTCGAGTGATACGGGCAAAGGTGTGATGGCAAATATTGATGACAGCTATGCTCTCGAGCATCCCAATGCACTTTCCATTGGCTGGAATACGTCACAGGCAATGGCATATGACCTGCTTGGCAACACGATTGCGGCGAGACCGACAGCCGGTTCTAGGTACATGGCAAACTCTCTGGTATACTGGGACGGTGATCTTGGCAGAGAGCTTTTGGATGATGCAATTCTCGGCAAATATGATGCGAACACGGGATCGACAAGCAGATTTTACTTTGCAAAAACCGGTTCTATGCCGATCACTACCAACAACAGCACCAAATACAATGCGAACCTGACAGCCGATTTGTTTGGCGACTGGCGTGAAGAAATCATTGGCAGAGTCGGAAATTCATTGCGCGTTTATGTCTCTGCACTGAACACCGATTATAAGCTGACAACACTGATGCATGACGCCCAGTATCGTCTTGGCGTTGCCACTGAAAATGTCGCTTATAATATGCCGCCACATACCAGCTACTACATCGGTTCTGCGGCGCTTGCTTATCCTGGAGCAAATTATCTCGCGCCTGCCTATGGATTCACAAAAATGACGACACCGTTTGGAGAAATCCAGGATACGGTCTGTGACCCGGAAATGCATTTTGATTTTGGAAATGGCGCAGTACAGAACGGTTACATTGGAGTGACAGATGCAGATCACTATTCATCGGCAAAAGGTTACGGATTTGTGACTTCCAATCAGGCTGCAATGACTAGAGCGCCGGGAGAGATCGCAGCTGGTTACGAAGAGCTGTACAATGACCAGATTAACTCCACCGACTATGCCAACATGCAGTTTGATGTAAATCTGCCAAACGGTGTCTATCTTGTGAAAGCTCATTACGGAAGCTGGAATACCGGTTTTGGCACGGAGTTTGTGATTCAGGGTGCATCCTCCGGCAAACTTTACTCCACAACCGCCGCAATTTACCAGACATACGCAACCGTCACAAACGGAAAGCTTAATGTCGTGATTGCAAAAGGAGATAAGAAATACGGTGGTTATATCAACGGTCTTGATATCACACCGGCACAGACGACATACCGTTTCGATTTTGGTGACGGCGCCGTACAGGATGGTTATACGGCTGTCACATCACAGAGCAGCTATTCATCGGGAATCGGATACGGATTTGTAACATCCAATCAGGCTGCAATGACTAGGGCGCCGGGAGAAATTCCAGCCGGTTATGAAAACCTGTACAATGATCAGATCTTCGCGTCGGACAATGCAGTCATGGAATTTGCGGTTGACTTGCCAAACGGTACATACAACGTTTCTGTTCTTTACGGCAGTTGGAACACTGGCTTTGGCACAAAATACACGGTAGAGGGCGCGCCTTCCGACGTACTTGCGGCCACAACGCCGACTGCTTACACAGTGCAGACTACGGTTACGGACGGACAGTTGAATCTTGCCATTGAAAAAGGAAATGCTTCTTTTGGCGGTTACATCAACGGTCTTGAGATTTCACTGGCACAGTAGGAAATTACTTGACTGTTGTCAGTGGGATACCTGTAAAATTATAGGTAGATTTATTATTAAAGAAACAGCGCGGCAAATGCTGCGCTGTTTCTCTGTCTTGATAATCATTTAATCAATATTTAATATAAGTTCAAGTACTCTCCTAGCACAAATCTCCATGTCTGCACGGGTGAGAGCGCCTTGCTTCATGGCTTCTAAAAGTCTCTCTGGAAAACCGCATCCCATCTTGACGTCATTGCCCGCTTTGGTTTCTTTGTAGTGTTCCCCGGCAGTCCACCAGTCCGTTGTCACCATGCCGTCAAAACCCCATTCGCCGCGCAGAATATCCTCCAACAGTTCTCGGTTCTCGGAGGCTCTTTGCCCGTTTATGATGTTGTAGGATGACATGATACTCCACGGTTTTGCTTCTTTTACAATGATCTCAAAAGCGCGCAGGTAGATTTCACGGATGGCCCGCTCGGAGGCTCTGGAATCGCTGTTTTTGCGGTTCGTTTCTTTGTTGTTTAAGGCAAAATGCTTGACTGTCGCGGCGATACGGTTACTCTGGATGCCTCTTACCATAGCCGCGGCCAGCTTGCCGGTGAGCAGCGGGTCCTCGGAATAATACTCAAAATTTCTGCCGCAGAGCGGGCTGCGGTGAATATTTACCGCGGGGGCCAGCCAGACGCCGATATTGTTTTCTTTTACCTCTTTGCCGGCCGCTTCGCCGATTTTTTCGACAAGTTCTTCATCCCAGGTGCAGGCCAGCATTGTGGCGCAGGGCCAGGCAGTGGTACAGACGCCGCAGGCGGGGGCGATGCGCAGCCCCGCGGGACCGTCAGCCGTCATAATGTTTGGCACCCCGTATGCCGGGAGATTGCCGTAGCCAAACGTATTGGCAACACCGGTATTGGGTTGTCCGCCTAAAAGTCCGGCCAGTTCGCGGTCGGAGAGCTGCTCCAAAAATTCGCTCAGTGATATCGTGCCGTCCGCGACCTCTTCCAGCCGGTGTGTGCCGCCTTTTTCACCCCATATTTTATAGCGCGGTTGATAGGATACTTCCGGCGCCAGGCCGTCTACCGCGTCCATTGTCTGACATTCGAGTACATTGGCGTCCGTGTCAAACGCTTTGCCCATCGGCAGTTTTTCGTAGCTTCCATCCGCTGACATCCTTCGCCTTAGTTGGATGGGAGCCATTTTCTCGGAAAGCTGTTTTAAAACATAATCCGTTTCCGGTTGAAATACATATTCGCTCTCTATCGTATCCCATATATTTGTGCCCACATAGAAATGGTAATCGCCCCGCTCCAGCACATACGCGGATTTGGCTATTTTGCCCAGATCGTCATAGGAAGCCATGTCAACGATGGCAAAGTGGAGAATCAACCGCTGCGTTTCACCTGTTTTCAGCAGTCTGGTTTTGCCGAAAGCCGCGAGAGTTCTGGCTGGTTTTCCAAGCTTGCCCTGCGGCGCGCTGAAATATACCTGAACCACTTCGCGCCCGGCCATGCTGCCTGTATTGCAGACATCTACGCCGACATATATGTCCCGGCCCCGGCGCCCTACGGTAAGTCTCGAGAGGGAGAAAGCGGTGTAGGAGAGACCGAAGCCAAAGGGATAATTGACGCGTTCCGCGGCTTTGGGAATCGTCTCAAAATAGCGATAGCCCACATAGATATCTTCCGTATAATCGACAAAAGTCTCTGATTCATGAAAAAACCTGGTCGAGGGATAGTCTTCCAGTTTTTTGGCAAAAGTGTCTGTCAGTTTGCCGCAGGGACTGGCGTGTCCGAGCAGTAGTTCCGCCGCTGCCAGGCCACCTTCGCTGCCGCCCTGCCAGGCCATGAGGACAGACTGGATAGCGGAATCATGCCGAAACCACTCGGTGTCCACGACACCGCCGACATTTAGCACGACAATCACCTTGGCAAACACTTCTTTTACGGTTTCCACCATGGCAGCCTCTGCCTCGGTCAGATAGAAATCCGACTCGGCAAACAGCGTTTGGGACAGGTCCAAAAGCTCTCCCTCCGCCCCCGCAGGCCGCCGATGGTTGGAATCTCCCTGGCTTTTGCGGTCCCACCCCTCGCCGGAGAAGCGGCAGATACTGATGACGGCGGTGTCGGTAAATGCTCTTGCCTTTTTGACCAGCTCTTGCGGTATCTGCGGTTCTTCGGTCATACCGGGCACGCGCCCGGACGCATATTGCGCTTCCACGTCTTTGCGGTAGAAATCTGCAAGTTCCTCAAAAAGGCTGACTTCGTCACCGAGCATTTTTAGTCCGTCGTACAGATTGTGGGTGTATGATACCGTTACGTCACCGCTTCCGCCACCGCCCTTTACATAGTCAAACGTAGCTTTTCCAAACAGCGCGAGCTTGCTGCCTTTTGCGAGCGGAAGCGCCGCCTCGTTTTTAAGAAGCACCATCCCTTCTCTGGCTGCTGTTTTTGATAACATAAGATGCTCCTTGCAGGCTGTTATTCTGTGTCCGTCTCTTCCAAGCGGAAGCATTGGCTGGTAGTTTGCTCTTGCCCATCTCTCCATGTCTGTCCTCCCGTTTTGCGTGCAATCATAAGAAATGCTCCGTATAGATTATCTTGTTCAATTATAACAAGTCAGGTGACAGATGTCAAAAGGCAGGAGGCTTGCAAATTCCGGTGCTTTCCCGTATAATTGAAAAAAATCACAGTACAATGTGATAAAGATTGCGGAATTGTGGAAGAATGGAGAGCAATATAGAATAGATAGCGGCAGCTTTAGACATGGCGGATGCAAGGCCGCTTCCCTGGCAGTCGTATTTCTGTATGAACACAGAGGCTGTCATACGGTGGGACATGGCATTTATGAGCTGGAAAATGATGTGAAACTAGTACAACGAATATGAATGAACTGACACCTTGGCTTGTCTGATTTTTCAGCTGCTTCGCTGTCGTCAATCGACGCAACCACCGCTGCGCCTCATTCCTCCGCCTTGCGTAGGAAAGAATCATTCTGCGTCAATGTATCAGAAACTAATGATTCGTTGTACTAGTTTATGAAATTATGGAGAAAAGACGAAGTGTAAACGGTCCATAGTATGGTTGTCTGGCATTTGATAGGGATTTTTATAATTTAAAAATAATGAAAAAGAACAGGGAGGTCAAATAGATGGATACAGCAAATAATATTGACAGTACAAAGAGAGGCAAATTCATTGCGTTTGAGGGGATTGACGGGAGCGGTAAGAGCACACAGATTGCACTTCTGCGCGAAAAGATGAAAGCGAAGGGAATTGACTGCTATACAACCATGGAGCCGACTGATTCTCCGATCGGCTCGCTGATTCATCAGGTTATGACTGGCCGTGTGAAAACGGATAACAGGGCGATCGCGGCACTGTTTGTCGCGGACAGGCTCGATCATCTGCTGAATGATGTAAACGGAATCGCGCATAAGATAGACGAGGGCGTTACCGTCCTTACAGACCGCTACTATTTTTCTTCTTATGCCTATCACAGCGTGGATCTGCCGATGGACTGGGTGATTTTGGCGAACGAGCAGAGCAGTCTGATCTTAAAGCCGACCGTGAATATCTTTATTGATATCAGTCCTGATCTGGCGCTTGAGCGAATCGCAAAAAACAGATGCCAGCGGGAGTTGTTTGAGGAGAAATCCCGGTTAGTGCAGGTGCGCGAAAAATACCTCGAGGCGTTTGAACGGTTAAAAGACGAGGAGCGTGTACTGGTGGTGGACGGAAACAGAAAGGAGCAGGAGATCGCGGACGAGATTTGGGAGAAGCTAACAGTATTTCTCAAATAGCGCGCGACGGCACTTCATCACCTTTTTCTTTTTTTCACATATACTATTCTAAAACACAGCGGGGGCAATCTATGTTTACCTTTCGCAAAATAAAACCTCTTTTCATCAGCATGGCGGTCAGTCTCGGGGCGGGGCTCGTAAGCTGGCTGCTTGCCGGCCATCCCATGGAGCAGTATGCCAGCCTCTATCAGCCGCCATTGGCGCCGCCAGGCTGGGTGTTCCCGGTCGTGTGGACGGCGTTGTATCTTTTGATGGGTATCGCTGCGTACCAGATTTACATAACAAACCGGATGGGCAGGGAGGGAGCGCTGACGCTGTACGCCGTCCAGCTTTTGATCAATATGGTCTGGCCGGTTCTTTTCTTTGGCTTTCAGGAATATTGGCTGGCATTTCTCTGGCTGCTGTTACTGCTGACGTTGGTCTTTCTTACGATGAGAGAGTTCTGGCGGATTAAGCCGCCGGCAGGGGTATTGCTGCTGCCCTATTTTTTGTGGGTTATTTTTGCCGGTTATCTCAATCTCCTTATCGCGATTCATATGTGAGCAGGATATATCTGGCGCATTTAACGTTATTGCGATCAGTATGTGAGAATAAAGTACGCCAACCTTTTTATGCTTGCCGTCTATATACTGACAAAATTGTATAGGTTATTAGCCATTGTTTTGACTGAATAAGTATTGCTATGTGTTGCATATTTATTCTATCGTAAACTTCTAAAAACTTTTTCACAAGGTAAATGCGGCAATTCAACGTGAGTTGGCGGCACAGTCTCTGCTTTTTTTCTGAATTGAGCAAATGCCAGAGGTTCTAAGCGTGCTTCTTTGGGGCATCGGGTGATGCGTCTTTTCCGTGTTTGACAATCCGCGTACTGTCTGTCCGTCCCGGTAAAGACAGAAATCGTTGCAGTTTTCTAGTT
>CAJTYI010000031.1 GCA_910584215.1 uncultured Roseburia sp.
GTGTCTGTCCGTCCCGGTAAAGACAGAAATCTTTGCAGCTTTCTAGTTCCCCTAGACGCCCCGGCTCGCAAAGTCCCCAATGACATGCCTGCGGGAAAACTCGCTGATACCACAGTGAGGTACGAAAGTCTCTCAAGCTCAAACAGTTCCCTCGGCAAAAGTTCGCAAAGCGAACTTTCAAAGTTCACTCCGTGAACTTTTTTTGCCCTCACTGGGGCGTTTAGGGGAACACGAAACCCGCAAAATGTATTTCTGTCTTTCACCGGGCGAACCGACAGAGCGGAGTGTCCAACCTTGAAAAGACGTGTATCATAGCTGGATGCCCCAAAGGCACGCGCTAAGTACCTCGGGATTTGTGATATTGAAGAAAAAAGCAGAGGCTGTGACACCAAAAACACGATGGATGCCGCTTTCGCTCATAGGAGAAGAAAAAGTTTACTATATGTTAATAGAATAAATATGCAGCCACTATTCATAGGTATTCAGCCAAATAATGGCTAATAACCTATAATTATTAGTTCGTAATATCACAAAGAAAAAAACAATTTTATGCAACTACAATATGTGTTGGAGATAAATATCATGCGGGGACAATATCCCCCATCAGTGAAGAAATGAGGAAAACATGATCTACCAGTTTAAAAATTATCAGCCACCCGAAATTTTATCCCATCACCTCAATCTCGGGGGCAGTAACCCGGCGGGGGAGCGGATTGAGGTCAACAGTCTTTATGTGGAGCGCGGGGGGAAACCCTGGATTGCGGTCATGGGTGAGATACATTATGTGCGCTGTAAACGCGAAAAATGGAGAGAGATACTCTGCAAAATGAAAGCCGGCGGCATACGGGTGATCGCCACTTACGCGTTTTGGATATACCATGAGGAGGAAGAGGGTGTTTATGATTTCACGGGAGCACGGGATGTGCGCGCTTTCGTGCAGCTTTGCGGCGAACTGGGGCTTGACGTTGTCATGCGCGTGGGTCCGTGGTGCCATGGCGAGGTGAGAAACGGCGGTTTCCCGGACTGGCTTTTAAAAAAGCCGTATCCGCTCCGGGAGGCGAGCGAGGAATTTCTCGGCGTCACAAAGCGATGGTTTCTTGCGCTGGCGGCGCAGCTTGAGGGGCTTTATTACAAGGACGGAGGCAATATCGTTGCCGTACAGATCGAAAATGAATATGTCGACAATGCCGATTACCTCTACGCAGTCAAACAGCTTGCGATCGAGTGCGGCATGATAGCGCCGATCTACACAGTGACGGGATGGAACCGTGCGTCGGGGGCTAAGATTCCGGTGGACGAGGTGCTTCCGCTGTTCGGTGGCTACTGTGATGCGCCGTGGGATAGCGGCACCGAAAAATTGCCGCCATCGTCGCACTATTTTTTTACCGGGGTGCGCAATGATTCCTCGATCGGAAAAGACCTGATCGCGACGGGGGAAGAGGAGGACGGCTGGCGTCTGCCTTACGAGCGCTATCCGCATGCGACCTGCGAGCTTGGCGGCGGCCTTGAGTCGACCTATCTGCGCCGCTATCAGATCAAAGGGATGGATATTTATACGGTCGCGCTGATTAAGCTCTGTGAGGGGGCCAATCTGATCGGATATTATATGTATTACGGCGGCATCAATCTGCTCGGTAAGCACTCCACCCTGCAGGAATCCAAAGCCACGGGATTTCCCAACGATTATCCGATTCTCTCATATGACTTTGAGGCGCCGCTTTCCATGTACGGCGAGGTGCGGGAGCATTACCGTCTGCTCAACATGCTGCATCTGTTTGTGGAAGATTACGGGGAGAGCCTGGCGGCCATGAGTTTTGTGCCCGCAGTCGAACCGGTCGACCGCGGCGATAAGAAGGGCCTGCGCTATGCGATGCGCACCGACGGCAAGAGAGGATACGTGTTTGTCAGCCATTATCAGCGCTTAGATGTGCTGGAGGATGTGAAAGATGTAGTGCTTGCGCCGCTTGACGTAACATTTCCGGCGGTGGATGTGACGGGCAATACGGCCTTTTTCTTTCCGTTCCATATGCCGATCGGTGGTATGGATTTGACCTGGGCGACTGTGCAGCCGCTCTGTTGTATGGGGAATACATACTTTTTTGTGGAACAGCCGGGCATTGCGCCACAGTACTGTGTGGACAAAACATTGATAAACGTCACAGCGGGCAGATCGCACGGATATATCATCGGTGATTGCTGCCTGGTTACGCTGACAAAGGAAGAGGCATTGTACACGAGGCGTCTTGCGGGTCAACTCTATATCGGCGATCACTGCGATCTCTACTGGCAGGACGGTACTCTGCGCACGGTACAGGCAGGGAGCCAGCGCGCTTACCGCTTCCAGAATGAGATATCATTGGCCAGCGAACGACCGGCGGTCGGGGAAATGCTGCCGGCCAGCGAACGATCAGGTGAAAGGACATCGGCTCAAGGGTATTCAACGGACGTGGAAGAGCCGCTATCCTTTGGCGTCTGCCATATGTTTTACGAGGAGATTTGTCTGGAGAGTCCAAACGAAGACGCATCCTGCGTGCTTACGGCAGTAGGGGAAGCGCCGTTTGCCGTACAGCAGGAGCTGCTGGCGGAATTTTACTATGGCGGTAAAAATGATTTGCGGTGGTATCGTATCGACGTGACGGGGACGAAAGGATTCGTGGCGATAGACCTGCCCTGTGATGTGATGCAGGTCTATGCGGATGAAACGCTGCTCATAGACGAGTTTTACCGCGGGGCGCCGCTTCGGGTGCCGGTGGAGCAGCTTTTGGGCAAAGACTGTTATCTGCTGGCTTCCGCATGGAAAGACGGCGGTTACCGGGAATACGATGCGTCTGACTTGCGGTAGGAGACAGGCGTAAAACCGGTTTCTTTTTTGAAAGCAGTGCAAAAAGAGCTCTCGGAAGAGAAGCCGGTGGAAAAACAAATATCTTTGATGGACAGCTCCGTGTTTTTGAGCATATACTTGGCGGTGCTGATGCGGTATTGGATTAGGTATTCGTGGGGAGTGTAGCCGGTTTCTTTTTTGAAGACCCGGATAAAATGATAGGGACTCATCGCGGCCTTGGCGGCAAGCTCGTCAAGGCTTAAACTTTCGGCAAAATGCTCCTGTATATGGAAAATGACTTCACTTATCACCGATACTTTGGGTGCATTTTTGGGCGTGTCCGTCAGGCAGGCGGTCAGGATATCCGTCAGATAGCCGGAAAGCGCGGCCTCGCGCACCGGCTGGCTGCGCGAAAAGACCTGGTAGATTTTGGTTAGTTTGTCTAATGCCTGGAACGAGTTGCGCAGCGAAAAGATATGGCCCAGCCGCGAGACGATCAGATCATAGTAGGCCCGCGCCATCGGGCCGTCAAAGTGACACCAGACGCATTCGCAGTCGACGGCCGTGTGATAGCCGTGCGGCTGATAACAATCCAGCAGAAGGAAGCTTCCGGCGGGAGCGGCCGTTTTTTTGCCGTCGTATTCAACCGTCAGTTCGCCGGACATCAGATAGAGCATCAGAAAACTGTCGTAGGAACTGCGGAACTGCCGATAACCGCTTTGATAATAAAAATGCCCGGTGCAGAGCGGGTAGAAAAAGGTTGCTTCTGCCGTCTGGCTGGGAGAATAAATATAATAATCCGAATCCGGTCGAACATGCGTTTCTTGTGATTTCATCGTTGACTTTTATCCTCATTTCCCTGTGTCTTTTTGTACTCGTTATCCCAAGTAAAACATTTCCCTGCTTATAGTTTATAAGAATTGTGCGGGGTTGGCAAGAGATTGTTGCGGTAATATTGCGACGGAAAAATACAAACGCAATTTTTCTAAATAAATGTGCAACATTCCGTAATGTAATATGGTCCGATCTGTTATATAGTAGCAGAAAGTGATAATAAAAGCGTTTGCGAGGAGGAAATGATGTCAGCAGTCAATGTATGGGAAGAAACAGTTGTGATTCCGACTTACGAGATCGGAGAGCCGGAGAAGAACCCGATGTTTCTGGATAAGCGCGTCTATCAGGGCAGCAGCGGTAAAGTCTATCCTTATCCGACGATCGAAAAGATCAGCGACACCAAGATAGACAAAGAATACCGGGCGGTTTATCTGGAAAATGAATATTTGAAAGTCATGGTGCTGCCGGAGCTGGGCGGCAGGATACAGCGCGCCTACGACAAGACGAATGATTATGATTTTGTCTACTACAATCATGTAATCAAGCCGGCGCTGGTCGGACTAACGGGACCTTGGATATCGGGCGGCATCGAGTTTAACTGGCCGCAGCACCACAGGCCGACGACATTTTTGCCCGTCGATCATATATTGCTCGAAGAGGAGGACGGCAGCAAATCAGTGCTGGTACACGATGTTGACCAGATGTACGGCACCAAGGGGATTGCCAAGATTACGCTATATCCGGGCAAGGCTTATATCGAGATTACGGGCCAGCTCTACAATCGCACGCCGCTGCCGCAGACGTTTCTCTGGTGGGCCAATCCGGCGGTTCCGGTCAATGACAATACACAGTCTATCTTTCCGCCCGATGTACATGCGGTGATGGATCACGGGAAGCGCGATGTCTCAAGATTTCCGATTGCGACGGGTGTGTATTATAAAAAAGACTACAGTGCGGGCGTGGATATTTCCCGCTATAAAAATATTCCGGTGCCCACTTCCTACATGGCAGAAAAATCGAACTATGATTTTGTGGGCGGTTATGATTATCAGAGAGGGGCCGGGATTTTGCATGTGGCCGATCATCACATCTCACCGGGCAAAAAGCAGTGGACTTGGGGCTGCGGTGATTTTGGCAGGGCCTGGGACCGCAATCTTACCGACGAGGACGGCCCTTATGTGGAGCTGATGACCGGCGTGTACACTGACAATCAGCCGGATTTTACATGGTTAAAGCCTTTTGAGGAAAAGACATTTCAACAATATTTTATGCCCTATAAGGCGGTCGGGCAGGTGAAAAATGCCACCGTTGACGCGGCGGTTCACATGTCCTTAAAGGACGGTCAGGTATCGCTTGTTTTGTATACGACCAGCGAAAAGAAGGTAACGGTTACGCTGACCTGCGGGCAGGAAGTTTTGCTGCGTGAGGAAGCTGCGGTTTCCCCGGTCAGAATATATGAAAAAAACATCCCTGCCACATGCGCGGATGAGACGCTTCTTAGCGTGGCAGTCTGTGAGGGAGAAAAACTGCTGGTTTCCTATCAGCCCCAAAAACAGGAAATCGCAAAGCTGCCTGACCCGGCGGAAGCGATCGGCGACCCGGCGGAGCTTGCCACCAACGAAGAACTTTACCTGGCCGGGCTCCATATCGAGCAGTACCGCCATGCGACGTATCTGCCTGACCCATATTATCTGGAAGCCTTAAAGCGCGATCCGGGTGATATCCGGGTCAATAATGCCTACGGTGCGCTCTTGCTGCGCAGGGGAGATTTCGTCGGCGCCAAAAAATATTGCCAAAAAGCGCTGGAACGCATGACGAAACATAATCCCAATCCGTATAGCAGCGAGGCATACTATAATCTCGGCCTGGCACAGATGTACCTTGGGGAGGACGTGGATGCCTACGACGCGTTTTTTAAGGCGACCTGGAGCAATGAACAGCAGGAAATGTCGTTTTATTATCTGGCGGTTTTGGATGCAAAGAGCGGCCGCTATGCACATGCGCTTGAGATGGCAGAAAAGGGACTGGTAAAAAATGCCCACAACATCAAGGCGCGGGCATTAAAAGTATACCTGCTGCGCAGGCTTGGCATGCTGAAAGAAGCCAAAAACTTTGCAGACGAAAATCTGCGTGTCGATGCGTTTGATTTTGTGAGCGGCTTTGAGCTTGCCTGGATGGCGGAAGAAAAAACAGAAAAACTGCGGCAGATGAAAGAACTCATGCGCGGATTCCACGAAAATTATCTGATGGCTGCGCGGGATTATGCGGAGTTTGGAGCCTGGGAGGAGGCGCTTTCGGTGCTCGCACAGTGTGCGAACGAGACGCCCATGAAGCTTTATTATGAAGCGTACTATCTTGCGAAGCAGAAAGACTGCGACGGCGCGGCGGAAAAAATAAGGCGCGCGGAGGCGGCGCCAAGCGATTACTGTTTCCCCAATAAGCTGGAAGACATCGCTGTATTATCCTATGCCGTCGAGGCACAGGATGCGGGGATGGCGGCGTATTATCTTGGAAACCTGTATTATGATAAACTACAGAGAAAAAAAGCCGTGGCGCTCTGGGAGATGGCAGCGGACAGATGTTCGGCATTTCCGACCGTACACCGCAATCTGGCGCTTGCCTATTATAATGAGTGCGGAGAGAAAGAGAAGGCGAAAGAGGCGATGGAGCGTGCGTTTGCGCTTAATCCCACAGACGTCAGAGTCTTTTTGGAGCTTGATCAGCTGTATAAAAAGCTGCGCGTAAGCTACGCGGAGCGGTTAAAAAATTATGAGGCACACCGTGAGCTGATCGGCGGACGGGACGATCTGTTTATTGAGTATATCACGCTCCACAACATGACGGGCCAGTATGAAAAAGCATTCGACCTTATGCAGGGCCGCCGCTTCCATCCGTGGGAGGGCGGCGAGGGTAAGATTACCGCGCAGTATACACTTGCCCTGGTGCAGATGGCAAAGGAGGCGCTTGCGCAAAGAGAAGCCAAAAAGGCGGAGCAGTATCTGAGAAAAGCTCTGGTTTACCCCGAAAATCTGGGCGAGGGTAAGCTGGAGGGAACGAAAGACAACCACATATATTATCATCTCGGCCTGGCGCTTTCCATGCAGGGAAAAGATGAGGAGGCAGCGGAGTACTTTGCGGCTGCCGCCGTGGGCACAGACGAACCGGCGGGCATGATGTACTACAATGACCAGCCGGCGGATATGATCTATTACCAGGGGCTTGCCAGGTTAAAACAGGGCAGGGAGACGGAAGCGAAAGCGAGATTTTACCGATTGATCGACTACGGTGAGAAACACTTGTGGGATGAGGTGAAAATCGAATATTTTGCCGTATCTCTGCCGGAGTTTCAGATTTTTAATGAAGATTACACCGTGCGCAACAGGGCGCATTGCTATTACCTGATGGCGCTGGGCAGATGGGGGTTAGGTGAATGTGAGACGGCGCGCGAGTATTTCGCGAAAGCCTTAGAGCTTGAGCCGTCCCACATGCAGTGCAATATCTATGGCAGGGAAGTGCAGTCTTAGTGTACTGACCTGTTCATATTTCGCCAAATGACTTGCCTGAATTTCCATCTGCTACGTTGGCTTCAATCGACGATGCCACCGCATCGCCTCATTCAGCCGCCTTGTAGACTAAAAATTCATTCTGCGTCATTTAGCTGAAAATGAACGGGTCAGTACACTAGCAGCAAAAATATGGCGTTTCCAGCGAACCATCGTATGACATGGCGTGCTTAAAGGGCTGAGAACAGAAACGAAAAGTGAATATTCGGGATGAAATACCTCTGTTAAGTTTTTATCATTGTGATATAATAATAGATAAAAGCGACAGGGGTATTTTTTATGGTAGAGGAGGCAGACCGATGGAAGATATGAAAAAAACAGTACTATTTGAGCGGACACCGATTCCAAAGGCAGTCATGACTCTGGCGATACCCACGATTATCAGTTCTCTGGTAATGGTGATCTATAATCTGGCGGACACTTATTTTGTCGGCATGTTGAATGATTCCATCCAGAATGCGGCGGTGACGCTGGCGGCGCCGGTGCTTTTGGCGTTCAATGCGGTAAATAATCTGTTCGGCGTCGGGAGTTCTAGTATGATGAGCCGGGCGCTTGGCCGTAAGGATTATGATACGGTCTCGCGCAGCTCCGCGTTTGGTTTTTACTGCGCTCTGTTTGCCGGCATTTTGTTTGGCGCAGGTTTTAGCATCGGCAAAACGCCGCTGTTATACTTGCTGGGGGCTGACGGCGGCACGGTGGGGGCGACGGGTGATTATCTGATGTGGACGGTTTCGTGCGGCGCTGTGCCCGCGATTTTAAACGTGGTGCTCGCCTATCAGGTGCGGGCGGAGGGAGCGTCTTTGCATGCCAGCCTTGGAACCATGAGCGGCTGCCTGCTCAATATTGTGCTGGACCCGTTTTTCATTTTGCCATGGGGACTAAATATGGGGGCGGCGGGCGCCGGATGTGCAACATTTCTCTCCAACTGTGTGGCGTGTCTTTATTTTTTTGTGGTGCTGCTTGTCAAAAGAGGCCGCACTTATGTCTGTATTGATCCGCGGAAGTTTTCGTTTCGCCGGGATATTGTCATGGGGGTATTTGGCGTGGGGATTCCGGCGTCGATTCAAAATCTGCTCAATGTGACCGGAATGACGATTTTAAACAACTTTACGGCTGCTTACGGAGCGGAGGCGGTGGCCGCGATGGGCATTGCCCAGCGCATCAATATGGTTCCCATGTATATTGCGCAGGGATTTTCACAGGGCATCATGCCGCTGGTGGGCTATAACTATGCCAGCGGCAACGGCAGGCGCATGAAGTCGGCGATCTATTTTTCGTTCGCCGTGACCGTGGGATTTATGGCGGCGGCGACACTGCTTTATTTTGCGGGAGCCGATTTTTGGATATCGCTGTTTATGAAAAACGATGCGATAATCGCCTACGGGGGCAGATTACTGCGGGGACTTTGTCTGGCGATGACGTTTCTCGCTGTGGATTTTCTTGCCGTGGGTGTATTCCAGGCTACCGGCATGGGGAAGAAGTCGCTGGTGTTTGCCATTATGCGTAAAATCGTGTTGGAGATTCCGGCGCTGTTCCTGTTAAACTGGCTGTTTCCACTGTACGGCCTTGCTTACGCACAGTTTGTGGCAGAGTTCTTGCTGGCGATCGCGGCGGTGATAGAACTCAGAAAAATTGTAAAAAAAGTGACACTTTGATTTTGACGCCGGATGTGGTAAAATAAATAACAGATGACTGATTTATATGAAATCGGAACCTGTTTCGGAGAGGGAGGATGTTTGAGAAGTATAAAACAGCATAAAATTTGGAGGAACTGTGTGGAAAATCAGCCTGGTTGCTGATTTTATCACATGTGAGCTGGTTCACATCGGCTATCTTGTGCTGGAGCGTTACAAATAGCCCTGTCGGTATCCGCCATGTCAACGCTCCAGAATGGAGATTTCAATGGAGAAAGCGAAAATTTATTTTACGAAGGAGATTAGCCCGGAGAGCGTGGTAAAGATGTTTGAGCAGGTGGGGGTACCGCTGAACGGAAAAGTGGCGGTAAAGCTCCATTCCGGTGAAAAAGGCAACCAAAATTATCTGCGGCCCGAGTTTGTCAAGGCGATTGTCAATCATGTAAACGGGACGGTTGTGGAGTGCAATACCGCCTACGAGGGCGCGCGCAATACGACCGAGCGGCACAAAAAGCTGATGGAAGAGCACGGCTGGACCAAATATTTTGACGTTGACTTGATGGATGCCACGGGGCCTGATCTGGTGCTCGAGATACCGGACGGCAAAGTGATTCAGAAAAATTATGTCGGTAAAAATCTTGCGGATTATGATGCTATGCTGGTTTTGTCCCATTTTAAAGGACATCCCATGGGAGGGTACGGCGGCGCGCTCAAACAGCTCTCGATCGGATGCGCATCTTCCTACGGAAAGGCGTTTATCCACGGGGCCGGGGATTATGAGGCAGGTTTTATGGGCGATCACAACGGTTTTTTGGAGTCGATGGCGGACGCGGCTTCCTCCGTGGCAGATTATTTCCGAAACAATCTGGTTTACATTAACATCATGTGCAATATGTCAGTTGACTGTGACTGCTGCGCTGTGGCCGAGGACCCCTGTATGAAAGATATCGGGATTTTAGCCGGCACGGACCCGGTTGCAATCGACCAGGCATGTTTAGATCTGGTGTACGCGTCGGATGACCCCGGCAGGGACCATCTGGTAGAGCGCATCGAATCCCAAAACGGCATCCATACCATTGAGGCGGCCGCAGAGCTTGGGGTTGGGACGAGAGCATATGATTTGATTTCGGTTGATTGATATTGAGAGCCAAGGAGGAAGTGGAAATAATGGAAGATCTGGCAGGGAAAAAGGGGTTAAATCTTATCAGTAAGATTTTGGTTGTGGCATTGATTCCGATTTTTGTGATGGTGCTGCTTTCCGGTTACGCGATTAAGTCGACGGCGGAAAAGACGGCGCAGCGGATGGCGCTTTCCCAGTTAAAGACGGCTGTCTGCGGGGTGGAGAAAGCGCTCTCAACGGGAGACGCCGAAGGCAGGCAGTCATTTTTGGAACAGTTTGCAGAGCGCGCGCAGGTGGAGGCGGCTGTGTTTGCAAATGGTGTAGTCAAAGTGTCCGGCGTGCGCGATGCTTCCGGCAATTATACCAGCAATATCCAGCTGGATGATGCGGTAAAGAGCGTGCTGGAAAAGGAAGACTCTTATTTTGCCACCAATGTCAAGATGGGGGACAATATATATTACGGGTATTTTCAGACGATCGCTTTTAGCGATGCAAAAGTGGTTGCCTTTGCGGGACTGGAGCATTCGTATGTCTCGAGTCTCTATCGCACGCGGATGCGGGTTAATATTCTGCTTATCGTGGGGATCGCGGGCTTCGCGGGCATTTTGATTGCGCTTGTGATGCGAAAGATCGTATACGCGATCGGAGGCACCATCCGCAACCTGGATAAGGTGGCCGAAGGAGAGCTCAATTTTGAGATGAGCCACAAACTGATCGAGCGCAGTGATGAAGTCGGCAATATCGCCAGAAACGTACATACCCTGATGACGAACCTCGCAAAGACGATCACCAATATATACCGTGCCACCGATACCCTGAATAATTTTTCTGGGAAATTCCGCGATAGTTTTGAGAATATCGAGAATTCCATTTCCAATGTCAACGTAGCGATTGACGAGATTGCGAACGGCGCGACAAACCAGGCGCAGGAGACACAGAAAGTCAACGAACAGATCAACCGTATGGGGGATGCGATTACCGCGACGACGAGAAATACCGATTCCCTGATGAAGACGACTGGTGAGATGAAAGCGGCCAACGAGCAGATGAACCAGACGCTGGATGCACTGGTGACGATGAACGGCCGCACGATGCAGTCGGTCAATGAGGTCAACGAGCAGACCGACATCACCAACAAGTCGGCGATGGAGATTCGCGGCGTGATCGAGTTTATCAACGAGGTGGCCGATCAGACGAGTCTTCTGTCTTTGAACGCCAGCATTGAGGCGGCCAGGGCTGGCGAACAGGGCCGCGGATTTGCGGTGGTTGCCGACGAGGTCAGAGTGCTTGCCGACCAGACGATGGAGTCAACGGAGCGCATTGGCGCTATCGTGGAAACACTGATTCACAATTCCAATATGAGCGTAAAGACGATGCAGTCAGTATTGTCTGAAATCACAAATCAGAGTAAATTGCTCAATGAGACGAGAGACGTGTTTGACAGGCTCGACCACGAGATTACTACGGTGGCGGGCGCCGTCGGCAGCATATCCGGCGAGGTGGATTCCATCAACGACACGAAAAACGGCGTGCTCGGCAGTCTTGACAACCTGTCCGCAATCGCACAGCAGAACGCGGCCAGCACGCAGGAGACGGCTGCGTCTATGGAGGAACTCAGCGAGATCGTGCAGCAGTGCAACGCCGATGCACAGCAGTTGGTGGGCATTGCCGATGACATCAACGGCAATGTGCAGAAGTTTAAGATTTAACCGTACCGTTGTTCTAAAATTATTTTTTCGGACATAAGATAAAATATATTTTAGAGAGACGGGAAATGAGCATGGATTTCAAGAATAAGATGCGGACGAAAGATACGGCGGTAAGTATGGGAAAGGCAGTTGGAGTAAGTCTGTTTCTTATGTTTGCCGTAAGCGGAGCGCTGTTATTGCTGCTGGCATTTTTGCTGTACCAGATGGAGCTTGGCGAGGAAGTGGTGAAAGCCGGGATTATTGTGATCTATATTATTTCCGGCATTGCGGGCGGATTTCTGATCGGTAAGATGCGGCGCGAGAAGAAGTTTTTGTGGGGACTATGCGCGGGCGTCATTTATTTTGTGCTGCTGTTTCTGATTTCGTGCGCAGTGAATGGGGGTCTGCCCCAGGATATGGTAAAAGTGCTCACCACATTGGTGCTCTGCACTGCCTCCGGTATGGCGGGCGGCATGATCAGCTAAGTTTGGAAGCATATGCGTTTTCAAAATTTGGCAACGATACAGCTCTTGGCCTCACAGCAGCGCAAAGTCCTGGGCAAAAGTGTTACAAAAAATGATACATAATAAAAAAAGTGCTTTCCATATAGGGGAAGGTATGTTATACTATACGAGTTAATAAACGATATTAAGACCGTCTGCAACGAGTGAGCGCAGGCAAAACGGAGGACGAACATGAAACATGTAAAGACATTAAGCACCAAAAAATTACAGAATACTGTAAAAAAAGGCGGATGCGGCGAGTGCCAGACTTCCTGCCAGTCAGCATGTAAGACTTCCTGTACAGTGGGAAATCAGAGCTGTGAGAACAAATAAGCAGAGTATTTTGGAACCTTTATAAGTATGATACAATCGACCGTTCGCACAGCGTGCGGTCATTTGTATGCAAAGAGATGTGATGTATTGTAATGCGCTGCACCTCATCGCCGGGCGGTGAGGTGTATGGAGAAAGAGAGGAAATATTGTAGTGGTTCATCAATATAAGAATAACGGCTATAATATTGTTCTGGATGTAAACAGCGGTGCGATCCATGTGGTGGATGACGTGATGTACGACGCCATCGCTTTGTTTGAGGCCCATGACAAAGATGAGATCATAGCTGCCCTGCGGGACAAGTATGATGAGTCTGAAATCAAAGAGGCTTTGGACGAGATCAACGTTTTGCGGGATAACGGCGAACTTTTTACCAAAGATATCTATGAAGATTATATGATGGATTTCAAAAAGAGACCCACGGTAGTCAAGGCGCTGTGCCTGCATATTGCCCATGACTGTAATCTTGCCTGCCAGTATTGTTTTGCCGGCGAGGGGGAATATCACGGCAGGAGGGCGCTCATGAGCTTGGAAGTCGGCAAAGCGGCGCTTGATTTTTTGATCGCTCATTCCGGAGCTAGAAGAAATCTTGAAGTAGATTTTTTTGGCGGGGAACCTTTGATGAACTGGCAGGTAGTCAAGGATTTGGTTGCCTACGGGAGAGAACAGGAAAAGCTGCACGATAAAAAGTTTCGTTTTACCCTGACGACGAACGGCGTGCTTTTGGACGACGAGGTGATAGAGTTTTGCAACCGTGAGATGGGTAACGTGGTGCTCAGCATTGACGGAAGAAAAGAGGTGCATGACGAGATGCGCCCATTCCGCAAAGGAGCCGGCAGTTATGATCTGGTCGTACCCAAGTTTCAGAAGTTTGCCGAGAGCAGAGGGCAGGACAAGTATTACGCGCGCGGAACGTTTACCCATTATAATCTTGATTTTGCCGCCGATGTGCTGCATTTGGCAGATCTGGGATTTCGGCAGATTTCGGTGGAACCGGTGGTCGCCGACCCCAAAGAGCCGTACGCCATCCGCGAGGAAGACCTGCCGCAGCTTTTTGAGGAATACGATAAACTTGCCGCCGAGATGGTACAGCGGAAAAAACAGGGAAAAGATTTTACGTTTTTTCACTTCATGATCGATCTTGAGGGCGGCCCCTGTGTGGCGAAGCGTTTGTCCGGGTGCGGCTCCGGCACAGAATATCTGGCTGTCACCCCATGGGGAGATTTTTATCCCTGCCATCAGTTTGTCGGCAATGAGAAGTTTTTGCTGGGCAATGTAAAAGACGGCATCACGCATACACAGATCTGTGACGAATTTAAATGTTGTAATGTCTATGCGAAGGAAAAGTGCCGCAGCTGTTTTGCACGGTTTTATTGCAGTGGCGGGTGCGCCGCCAATGCATACCACTTTACCGGCGATATCTGCGGAGCCTACGATGTGGGCTGCGAACTGCAGAAAAAGCGTGTGGAATGCGCGATTATGCTAAAAGCGGCCGAGGCGGGCATGTAAAATCTGTATCCGTTCATTACAACGTTGCGGTACATTTATTTACTTTATAGGAAACTGCGTCGTCAGACGCATCAATTCTCAAGTTGCGGAGCAATTTGTAAATAATCACGGAGTGATTCTTTTTTACAAGTACAAGAAAAGGAAGGAAAAAGAAATGAAAAAGAGGAAATCAATAGTCATATTGGCGCTGATACTGGCGGCGCTGGTGGGATTGGGGTATTATGCGACCATTATTCTCTCTTCTACCGGTGTGGGTGAGAATATGAGTATTCCTTTAGGTCTCGATCTGTCCGGCGGTGTCTCCATTACTTATCAGGTAGTGGACAAAAATCCCAGCGCGGAAGATATGAGCGACACCATTTACAAGCTACAGAAGCGTGTCGAGGGGTACAGTACGGAGTCTTCCGTTTATCAGGTGGGGGATGACCGTATCACGGTGGAGATTCCGGGTGTTTCGGACGCCAATGCGATCTTGGCAGAGCTTGGCAATCCGGGTTCTCTGGAATTTCAGTTATCCGACGGCACTGTATTTATGACAGGCGATCAGGTGGCGGATGCGCAGGCGGCTACGACCACCGATCAGTATGGCAATAAGGAATATATTGTGCAGTTGTCCTTAAACGACGAGGGCACGGAGATTTTTGGTGATGTGACGACAGAAAATGTCGGCAATGTGCTGCCGATCGTATATGACGGTGAGATTATCAGTTATCCGACCGTTCAGCATGCGATTACCGGAGGAACGGCGCAGATCAGCGGAATGGGCACTTTTGAGGAAGCGCAGGCGCTGGCGACCCAGATTCGTATCGGTTCCCTCTCTTTACAGTTGGAGGAGCTGGAGTCGAGCGTGGTGGGAGCACAGCTCGGCAGCCAGGCGATCTCTTCCAGCCTTAAGGCGGCGGCAATCGGTCTTGCGCTGGTGATGATATTTATGATTGTTGTCTACTCCGTTCTCGGTGTGGCGGCTTCCCTGGCCCTGCTTGGCTATGTCGAGCTTGTGATCGCGACCTTATATTTATTTGATATTACACTGACTTTACCGGGTATTGCGGGTATTATCCTTGGTATCGGTATGGCTGTGGATGCGAACGTGATTATCTTTGCGCGTATCCGTGAGGAGATTGCGACCGATAAGAGCGTGGCGATGAGTATGCAGATCGGTTTTAAGAAAGCGTTGTCGGCGATTCTGGACGGCAATGTCACAACGTTTCTTGCGGCTGTGATTTTGATGGCGATGGGCAGCGGAACGGTCAAAGGTTTTGCCTACACATTAATGATCAGTATTGTGATGTCCATGTTTACAGCGCTCGTTGTGACCAGATGGATTTTATATTCGTTCCATGCGCTCGGTTTGAAGAATGAAAAGCTATACGGCCGTGCCAAAGAGAAAAAGACAATCAATTTTGTCGGCAAGCGTGCGATTTTCTTTACAATCCCGGTGGTTGTGATTGCGTCGGGACTGATCTGCATGGGCGTGCGCGCAGGTGCGGGTGACGGCGCGTTAAATTACGGTCTTGATTTTGTCGGCGGTACATCGACAACCGCTGATTTTGGAAAGGAATATACGATCGAGCAGATTGAGAGTGAGATTGTTCCCAAGGTTGCGGAGATTACCGGAGACAATAATATCCAGACGAACCGGGTGGAAGGTACGAACCAGATCACAATTAAGACCCGCACCTTAGGGCTTGAGGAGCGAGATGCGTTCGAGACGATGCTGACCGATCAGTTTGGCGTGGATGCCGGGACGATCACCACGCAGAGCATCAGTTCCACGATCAGTGGCGAGATGCGTTCGGATGCATTTTTGGCCGTTATCGTATCTAGTATCTGTATGCTGATCTATATCTGGTTCCGCTTTAAAGATATCCGCTTTGGTGCGAGTGCGATCGCAGCGCTTTTGCATGATGTTCTTGCGGTTTTAGCAGTGTACGCGTTGATTCGTATTTCCGTAGGAAGTACCTTTATCGCATGTATGCTTACTATTATCGGTTATTCGATCAACGATACGATCGTTATTTTTGACCGTATCCGCGAGAATCTTGGCAAGATGAGCGGGAAGCAGACAAGAGAGAGCCTTGCGGAGGTGGCGAACCGCAGTTTGACGCAGACGCTCTCAAGAAGTATCAGTACGTCTATCACGACGATTATCATGGTATTAATGCTGTTTATTTTCGGTGTGGCGAGCATCCGTGAGTTCTCTCTGCCGCTGATGGCCGGTATGATTTTCGGTACCTACTCTTCCGTATGTATCGCGGCGCAGTTGTGGTATGTGATGAAAGTTAATCTCGGTAAGAACAAAGTCGCGGCGGAAAGCGCTTCCACGTCAAACAAGGCCGGGGGAAATAAAGTAGACATAAAGAAATAGGCGCGGATTTATTTTAATGAGAGCAGCGAAAGCTGGAAAATGAAGGAGGATGTGATAATTATGTACACACTCGAGGATATTCAGGCGGTAGATATGGAAGTGGCTGACGCCATCACCAAAGAATTTGACAGACAGAGCAGCCATATTGAGCTGATCGCGTCGGAGAACTGGGTAAGCCCTGCGGTTATGTCTGCGATGGGCAGTGTTATGACGAACAAATATGCGGAAGGGTATCCGGGCAAGCGGTATTACGGCGGATGTGACTGCGTTGATATCGTGGAGGAGCTTGCGAGAGAGCGCGCCAAAGAGCTGTTCGGCTGTGACTATGCCAATGTACAGCCACATTCGGGGGCACAGGCCAATATGGCGGTGCAGTTTGCCATCTTAAAGCCGGGGGATACCGTGATGGGTATGAACTTAGATCACGGCGGGCATCTGACGCACGGAAGCCCCGTGAATTTTTCCGGTTCATATTTTAACATTGTGCCATACGGCGTCAATGACGAAGGGTTCATCGACTACGATAAGGTGATGGAGACCGCCATGGAGTGTAAGCCAAAGATGATTATCGCCGGCGCCTCCGCTTATGCGAGAACGATTGATTTTAAGAAATTCCGCGAGATCGCCGATGCCTGCGGTGCGGTGCTTATGGTGGACATGGCGCATATCGCGGGGCTTGTGGCGGCGGGTCTTCATCCGAGCCCGATTCCTTATGCCGATGTGACGACGACGACGACACACAAAACGCTGCGCGGACCACGCGGCGGTATGATACTTTGCAACCAGGAGGCAGCCGACAAATACAACTTTAATAAAGCGGTATTTCCGGGGATTCAGGGCGGTCCTCTGATGCATGTGATTGCAGCCAAAGCGGTATGCTTTAAAGAGGCGTTGCAGCCGGCGTTTAAGATGTATCAGCAGAATATCGTAGACAACGCACAGGCGCTGTGCAAGGGGCTTTTGAACCGCGAGATCAGGGTTGTTTCCGGCGGTACGGACAATCACCTGATGCTCGTAGATCTGACCAATTACGACCTGACCGGCAAGGCGGTGGAGAAGCTGCTCGATTCTGTGAATATCACCTGCAATAAAAATACGATTCCAAATGATCCGAAGTCACCGTTTGTCACCAGCGGTGTCCGTCTCGGCACGCCGGCAGTGACTTCGCGCGGATTAAACACGGCGGATATGGATGAGATTGCCGAGGCGATTGCCATGATGATAAAAGAGGGCGAACCGGCGGCAGAGAAGGCAAAGGCGATTGTAAAGTCTTTGACAGAGAAGTATCCGTTAAAATAAAGTTTTGTTCGGGATATTAGCTGACAACGGGGAACTGCATGGTAGTTCCCCGTTAAATTTATTTTTAAGAAATTATTAAGTTTGTATGACTGTACAAAAAGGCGGTCTGTTTTCACATATTTTTAACAAACATTTTTTAAGATATTTGTGGTTTCATGATACGGATACACTAGTGTGCTGGCATGTTTGTTTTGAGCAGGGCATTGGTATCATAGGGACATAGCAGTACACTAAGGCGCAGGAATGGAGATTAGTGTGAAAAATCAGCGTGATAGCTGATTTTATCACACGGCTATTTGTGCTGGAGCGTTACAAATAGCACGGATGGCAGACGCAAATTTGAGATTTGCGTCGCCCTGTCGCGCAAACGCTCCAGAATGGAGATTGATATGAAAAAGAAGAAAGTTGCGGTGTTCGTGGGAGTAGTCGTTTTGCTGGCGGCAATCGGCGGTGCAGGTTATTACTACCGCGATCAGATTATGGAGATGGTGCCATTTTTAAATTTCGCCAATTCGGATGATAGAGTATATGTGGAAAAAGTCGGCAAGATTATGAATCAGTTTTACGGTGTGGCAAACCGTTACAACGGCGTCGTGGAAGCGCAGGATACATACGACGTCAATGTTGATACGGAACGCACGATCAAAGAGGTGTTGGTATCCGTCGGGGATACCGTAGAGGTGGGGCAGCAGCTCGTTATTTATGATACACAGGAGATCGAGATGCAGAAGCGACAGGCGGAACTAGAGCTGCAGAGCATGCAAAACGAGATCACCACCTACCGCAAGCAGATTGAAGTACTGAAAAAAGAGCGGGATACTGTGGCGGAGGCCGATAAGTTTTCCTACACGACCGAGATACAGTCTCTCGAAAACAGTATAGAACAGAGTAATTTTGACTTGGAAAGTAAGCAGTTGGAGATTGATAAATATCAGGAGCAGATCACAGACTCGATGGTAGTCAGCAAAAACAGTGGTATTGTGCGCACGATCAACGAGAGCGGTTTTGACGATAACGGCAACAGTGTGGCGTTTATGACCGTGCAGCAGGCGGGCGGTTACCGCATCAAGGGCTCGATCAGTGAGCAGAACGTTTGGAATGTGACAGAGGGGCAGAATGTCATTATACATTCCCGCGTCAACGCGGACGTGACGTGGGATGGCATCATCACCAAGATCGACCGTGAGAGTACCATGTCGGGCAATAATAACAGTAATATGGGATACGACAGCTACGAGGGTGCGGAATCTGCCACAAAGTATCCGTTTTATGTGGAGGTTCAGTCCCAAAATGATCTGATGCTGGGGCAGCATGTCTATATGGAGCTCGACGAGGGACAGCAGGAGGAGAAAGAGGGACTCTGGCTGTACAGTTACTATATCGTGTTTGAGGATGATGAGGCGGCAGAGAATGTGTTTGACGACTATGATACGACAGAGATGACGGAAATGTTAGAACTGCCGGAGATGACCGAATCCATCGACACAGACAGCACCGAGACGGTGCCGGTGAGAAAGGCATATGTGTGGGCCGCCAACGAAAAGAACCGCATCGAAAAGCGTTATGTCACATTGGGACAGTATGATGCGGAATTAGACGAGTATGAGATTCTCGACGGACTCACGGAGGAGGATTATATTGCCTGGCCGATGGAGGGGCTGTATGAAGGGGTTATCACCGTCACCAATGAAGAGGATGTCGATTATTCCTCACCGCTCTATAATAGCGGGGAAGATACAGAGACCGATTTTGAGGATTACGATTATGAGGAGGACGGTGTTGATCTGGACAACATAGATGATTATGATAGTATGGATGAAACCAATCTGGATGGATTCAATTCCAGGGATATGCTCGAATTAGAGAATGACGATGTTTTTTATGATGAGAATGATACGGACGATATTGAGGATGTTGAGGATATCGAGGATATCGAGGATATAGAAGGTATTGATGATACCGAGGGAGAAGAGATCTGATGGAGACAAACAAGATTTTAGATCTTCAGAATATATATAAAGATTACGTCCAGGAGAAGCTGGTGGTTCCGGTGTTAAAAGACGTAAGCCTCACCGTGGAGGAGGGGGAGTATGTCGCGATCATGGGACCGTCCGGCTCCGGCAAGACGACGCTGATGAATATAATTGGATGCCTGGATAAGCCTACGAGCGGTTCCTATACACTCGCGGGCGAGGATGTCATGCGTTTAAAGGACAAAGAATTGTCCGATCTGCGCCTAAAGAGCATCGGGTTTGTATTCCAGAGCTTTCATCTGATGCCGCGGGAGACGGCGATCGAGAATGTCTCACTGCCTTTAAGTTACGCCGGCATCAAGAAAAAAGAGAGAAAAGAGCGCTCGATTGCGGCTCTTGAGCGCGTGGGATTGGGAGACCGCGTGACGTTCCGGCCGACACAGCTTTCCGGCGGTCAAAAGCAGCGTGTCGCCATAGCGCGGGCAATGGTCAACAGTCCCAAGATACTGCTCGCGGATGAGCCGACGGGTGCACTTGACTCCAAGTCCGGTGAGCAGATTATGGAATTATTTGACAGATTAAACGAGGAAGGGGTCACGGTGGTGATGATTACCCACGATTCCAATATTGCGGCCCGCGCCAAACGTATGGTTCGCATTATTGACGGCGTGATCTATGAGGGAGACGAACAGAGGCAAAAAGAGTAAAATGTTCACATAATGCATCATGCAGGAATGAGGAAGAGAATGAAAATAAAAAAAATATTGGCGGTAATTGTCAGCCTTGGCATCGTGGTTGGGGCCACTGTGGGCGGTATTTACGGCTATCAGGCATATCAGGATAAAAATACCGTAGTCGAAGTGATATCGGTTTCTGATATTAACTGGGGTTACTATGACGGCGGGGAAACCAGCTATGGTATGGTGACAAATGATTCTGCGCAGGAGATCTTTTTGGAGGGAAACAATCAGGTCGAAGAGGTTTATGTGCAGGTGGGGGATGAGGTGACAATCGGCGAGCCTTTGTTTAAGTATGATACCAGGCAGGTAGAAATTGATATCCGCAGAAAGGCTCTCGAGATCAGTACATTGGACAACGATCTGGCAATCGCCCAGCACGAATTGGGAGAGCTTAGGAAAAAGACGCCGGTTGATGTAGAGGGAGACGAGAGGACTGCCGCATATTTGGAGACGCGCATCGATCAGATTGAGGCTGCTATCGACAAATTGGAGGCACAGCCGCAGAAAGACCCCAGGGATGCGAACATCTATAATTACATTACAAATACCGTGGTGCCCTACAATTATTCCACCTCGGCCGGCACACAGGCAGACCCCTATATTATTTGCTGCAATCAGGGAGCCTATGTCTACGGCAGCTTTTTCAATAAGCTGCGAAACGAGTGGAGAGGGAAATATGTCAAGTTTGTGGTGGTGAAAAAGGACAGCAGCGGTAAGATGCTTACCACGGTCAAAGACATCATAAATTCCAGCGAAACCGGCGAAAGTCAGACCGGAAACCAAAAGCCCAATGTGGGGACGGACTCGGAGGCGCCGACGCTGCCCGATCGGCCGATTCCGGATCGTCCTGTCATCACACCGTCCCAAGGAGAGAGAGCGGACGGCGCCCACACTTATGAGGTGATAAAAGAGCAGCGCTATAGCAGCGCCACTTCCACAAAGAAAGTGACGGTGCCGGTGGCGGACAGCAGTGTCTCCCCCAATACAGTCACTTACAGCAGCAATAACTGTCCGGTGCCGGCAAACTCCGGTGAGATGTGGTATGTATTTTCTGGCGTCAAGATTACGGCGGAGCTCGATCGACTGAAAGCGGAGCTGGCGGTGGTTGAGAAGCGGCAGGAACAGAATGAAGGCGCCTACACGAAAACGGAGCTGGCAGCGGCGATTGCCGAGAAAGAAGACGAGGTGAAGAAACTAAACATAAGCAGGCAGCAGCAGGAGCTACAGATGCAGTCGCTGGAGAGCGCGGCTGCAAACGGGATTGTCTATGCAACAGTCGTAGGTCATGTAAAAACGCTGAATGATATGAATGATGAGGAGAATGAGTCTGGCAGACATGCGGCTTTTATGGTGGTAACCAGTGACGATGGGCTGTATGTCAGCGGTTCGGTCAGTGAACTAAAGCTCGATACGGTAATGCCGGGAACCATGGTTACGGCTAATTCATGGGACAGCGGTCAGTCTTTTGAGGCGGTGATCACCCAAGTTTCGGAGTATCCGACACAGAACAACGGCTGGGGGGACGGCAATCCCAATGTTTCCTATTATCAATATACTGCTTATATTCAGGACAGCTTAGAGCTTACGAACGGCGAGTATGTGGATTTGACGATCGGCGGCAGGAGCGGTGAAAACGGCGAATTAATGGAAGAGGAGGAGTTTTCCGACAGTCTCTATATTGAGAAAGCCTATGTACGGCAGGAGGACGGCAAATCTTACTGTATGATTGCAGGGGAAGACGGACGTCTGAAAAAACAGTATGTTTTGACCGGCAAGACAGTGTGGGGCAATTCCGTGGAGATCAAGGCAGGTCTCAGTGAAGAGGACAGGATCGCGTTTCCTTACGGAAAGAATGTGAAAGAGGGCGTGTTGGTTTCGGACGAGACAGAATGATGGGAGGAACAGAATGTTTGAAAATATAAGACTGTCATTTCAGGGAATCTGGTCACACAAAATGCGTTCTTTTTTGACGATGCTCGGTATCATCATCGGAATTGCGGCGATTATTGCGATTGTCTCTACCATAAAGGGAACCAATGAACAGATCAAACAAAATCTCATCGGTTCCGGCGATAATACGGTGGAGGTGTCTCTTTATCAGAGTGATTGGGAATATGATATGAGTTACAACGGAGCCCCGGAGGGAGTGCCGTTGATCGAAGAAGCGATGATGAAACAGATTCGTGAAATTGATGATGTGCAGAACGTATCGCGCTATGTCACGAGACAGGATTACGGCGGCGTTTACTATTTAAATACGGCATTGTCCGGCGGCTATGTCCGCGGCATTGACGACAGTTATTTTGCGACATGTAATTATATCATGCAGCGGGGCAGAGGATTTGTAGAAAAAGATTACACAGACTTTAATAAAGTGGCGATTCTCGATAATAATTCTGCATATTCGCTCTTTCAGGGCGAAGACCCGCTGGGCAAAGTGATTGAGATTCACCAGGAGCCGTTCACTGTCGTCGGTATCGTGACGAAGAAAAAAGTATTTGAACCGGTGATCAATTCCATTGACGAGTATTATACTTACGCGGAGAATTCGGCCGGTACGGTCTACATTCCCGACGCCGCGTGGCCAATCTGTTATCAGTTTGACGAGCCGCAGAATGTGGTAATCCGCGTGGGGATGACCGACAGTATGACGACAGCCGGAAAGGCATGCGCCGATCTGCTCAATCAATATCTGAACGTGACAGATGATACGATCTCTTATAAGGCGACCGATTTATTGGAACAGGCACAGCAGATTCAGGAGCTGGGCAGCTCCACGAACACGATGCTGATCTGGATTGCCGGAATATCCCTGATCGTGGGCGGTATCGGCGTCATGAATATTATGCTGGTCTCTGTGACGGAGCGCACGCAGGAGATTGGCCTTAAAAAGGCGATCGGAGCCAGAAAGTCAAAGATATTGGGACAGTTTTTGACTGAGGCGGCAGTGCTCACCAGTATGGGCGGATTGATCGGTGTCATAGTGGGAATCGTGCTCGCAGAGCTGATCTCTTATATCACGACGACGCCTGTTGCAATCAGCGCTCCGGCGGCGGTTGGCGCTGTGGCGTTTTCCATGATTATCGGCGTGGTTTTCGGCGTGTTTCCGTCGTACAAAGCCGCGAATCTAAACCCGATCGACGCGCTGCGCCACGAATAAATCGCATACAGTTTTGTGTGCAACATTAGGACAGCTCAAACCGTGGGCTGTCCGTTGTTTGGCGTTGGGACAGTTTAAGGCAGATGTGGCTATGACTTTTCTGTGTGCCTGGTGATTATGGGGGAACAGATATGAGGATAAAACGTATTGTGATGTGTACAAACGGCGTGGAGACGCTGGATTTTTTTTCGGAACAGATGGCGGGCACCTTTACCACGGAAGGGGTAAAGGTGTTTTTCCATGATCTGAAGAATCCCACAGAAAGTGCCCGCAGGCTAGAAACGTTTCTGAGGGAGGGGGAGACGGCGCTGATCACCTTTAACTTTGAGGGATTGGAGAAGGAGGAGGGGATCTATCATCCGTCGGAAGGCTATCTGTGGGACCGCTATGATATTCCCTGTTACAATATTGTGGCGGACCATCCTTACTATTATCATGATAAATTGATTTCGGATGAGAGGGATGCGGATTTGCCGCGGCGCTATTACCAGATCAGTGTTGACAGAAATCATGAAACCTATCTGAAGCGGTTTTATCCCGAGTATCAGAGCGCAGCTTTTTTACCGCTGGCGGGGTCAGCGCTGTGTGAGCGGACGGACAATATGCGCAGTGATAAGGTTTTATTTACTGCCAATTATACGACGCCGGCGTTCTTTGAACCTTATATTAATCGCATAGACGAGGAGTATGCAACGTTTTACCGGGGAATCATCGACGATCTGATCGCAAATCCTGCGCAGACTGTGGAGGAGACGGCGCTGCGACACTGTGAGCGGGAGTTGGGGCGGCAGTCAGATACGCAGATGCGGAGCGTTATGCACCACATGATTTTTATTGATCTGTACATACGCAATTACTGGCGTGGAGAGGTAGTAAAGACGCTGCTGGCGGCAGGTATCCCGGTGGAGGTATGGGGGCGGGGCTGGGAAAAGCTGGAGTGTAAAAACAGACGGCTTTTTGATGTTCATCCACAGACCGATACCAGGACATGCCTTATGATGCAGGGACAGGCAAAGGTGTCCCTGAATGTCATGCCGTGGTTTAAGGACGGCGCGCATGACCGGGTGTTTCATGCGATTTTAAATGGGGCCGTGAGCGTAACGGATTCAAGCCGGTATCTGGGGGAGGAGCTCAAAGAAGGTATGGGGATTTGCTATTATAGCCTGACACAGCTGGGGGAGCTGCCGGGGCTTGTGGAAGGGCTGCTTGTCGATGAGTGCAGGAGGCGCAGTCTGGCGGAGAAAGGACTTGCGTTTGTACAAAAGCATCATACATGGGAGAACCGGGCGAGGAGGCTGTTGGATCTCGTGCGGGACAACGACGGATGCCTTGCGCTTTGAGCGGTTTTTATATGTGTATATGAGGTGTGAGATTTTGAGTTTGGTTCAAGATCTCACACTTTTTTACTTTATAGGAAATTGCGTCGTCAGACGCATCAATTCTCAAGTTGCAAAGCAACTTGCAAAGAATCACGGAGTGATTCTTTTTTATGCGCAGGCCCGCTTGACGTGTCCAAACGTTTGAAAAGTTACTTTTTTATATTTAGATCGCGCTGTTTTTTCCCGGAACTTCCAAGAGAAGCGCGCGGAACTTCCGGGAAAAGACGAGCAGTACAGATAAGGGAGCCATTGGTAGAAAAATCTGAAGCAATGTTTAGAAACAGAAGGAAGGTGAAAGATTTTCTGTCAGATTTTATCAACCTCAAGTTTGTGCGCACACGAACAACTTGAGGTTCACAGAGAGCGTGTGTGCACTGCTTATAAATGGAGGTAAAGATGAGATGAAGAAACCTTACGAAGTAATTGAGATCAACAAGATTACGGGGCAGATGGAGCCGCCACGTCTGTTGTTGATGAACCGTTCTTTTTCCGTGATCGGGATGATCGGTTCCTACGAAAACTGGAACATTTCGCTCGTCGCAAACGGGATGGACGAGATATCGTTTCAGGTGCACAAATCGATTGATGGGCGAGAGTGCCCAATCTGGGATGAGCTTGTGGACTTAAAAATTGTGGATGTCGCGGAGTTTGGCAGGTTTGAGATTTCTGTCAATTATACGGATAATACACAGACGGTAAAATCAGTTCACGGCGTATCGTTGGAGACAGAGCTGGCACAGATACGCCTGTATGATTTCCATGTCAATGACGAGGAGGCAGCCGACATGGAGCTGACAGAGTGGAGCGGGGATAACTATGACGAGAAGGGCAATTTTATCCCGACAGTCTTTTACAACCCGCAGGATACGAAACACTCGCTTTTGCACCGTGTCCTAGCGGACAAGGCGCCGCACTGGAGTATTGGCTATGTGACGCCTTTTATAGCGTTGGAGGAGAACGGTCGTTTTGAATCGTGTTCCGCTTTTCAGAGGACTTACACGGCTGATGGGGAATCCATATATGATTTTTTGACCGGCACGGTGGCGTCCGAGAGCAATGTGGCATTTGTGTTTGACACGCGCGGCAGACGTATTCACTGTTACAGCCTTTGTGATTGTATCGACCCGCAGACGGGAAAAGTGATGCTTGATGAGGACGGGGAAGAATTGAGAGGGATTGGAGAGGACACCACGGTGTTTGTCTCGAAAGTGAGGCTGGCGAAAGAGATACAAATCGTTTCCCGTAAGGACAACGTGAAAAACTGTTTCCGTGTCAGGGGCGGTGATGATGTGATCACAGATCTGGTACATGCCGTCAACATGAACGGTTCCAATTATATCTACCGTTTTGCGGATTTCCAGTACAACGATATGTCCAAGGAACTGCGGGATAAGATTATTTCTTACCAGACGCTGATGGCATCGGAAGAAGTACATGAGGAATACTATGGAGAGAACGGAATCTATACCAGGCTGTGCCGGGCGTACGATGAACTGTCGTGGTATGAATCTTCGATGATGCCGGATACGGAAAAGCTGACTGAGCCGGGGAAGGCAAAGGCGCAGTATGAGCGCGTGTTTGCGGCGTTAAACATGCCAGACGGGGCTGCGGTGGCTGTGGCCTCTATGGAGAATTATGACGACCGCCTTTTTGCGGGCGTGACGAACAACATCGAGGCGTATGCAAAAGTATTTCTTGACCCGCGCTTTGATCTGGAAATTGTGCCTAGCACGGCTTCCTATGAGTACAATCCCAAGGAAGGTGCGGAGGGAAAAGACGGCGGTACCGGAGTATGGCAAGGAAAAATCCGCGTCACGCAGCACAGTGACGAAACAAACGTATATCCATTGGATATGGCCGCCGAGCAGTATCTGCGGGTGGCCGTAAACGGCGATGAAGAAACTTTCGCCAGGCAGAAACTGCACAAAGCTATGTCAGAGGCTTCAATGGCAGACATTGATTTTAGGGTGAGCGCGATGTCCGAACAGGAGATGAGAGACTATTTCGGGCAGTTTGCTTTAAATCGCCTGCAATCCTTTTCCGACGGGTATCATGCCTGCATCAGTATTCTGACGACAAGGGGGATGGCGAGCACGGAAGAACAGAAGCATGAGCTGTATGACGCCTACCTGAAGCGGCAGAAGATTGTGGATGAGGTCAAAGCGCTGCGCAAGGCGCAGACAGACGAAACCCGGGCACGGATTGAGAGCATCAAAAAGGAACAGAATATCTTCCAATATGGAGACGAAACCCATGTGGGACATGATTTTCGGACCTACCTGGGAGAGGCGCTATATCTGGAATTTTGTAGTTACCGGAGAGAGGACACCTATACCAACAGCAATTATATTTCCGATGGTTTATCGACGTCAGAGTGCCTAAAGAAAGCCAGGGAACTGGTGGAGGCAGCGGACAAGGAGCTTGGCAGGGCTTGTGTGCTGCAACGCACCGTATCCACTTCTCTGCTCAATTTGTTTGCGCTCCCGGAGTTTGAACCGCTCTATGACAAGTTTGCCCTGTTTAACTATATCAGGGTCGGCACGGAGGACGAGGTCTTAAAGCTGCGTCTGATCGGTATAGAATTTAACGGTGAGACGGCGGGGGATATCCAGGTCACTTTTTCAGAGCAGGTCGAATCGGTCGACGGGAGTATGAGCGATCTGCAAAGCATTATAAAGCAGGCGGGCAATATGGCTTCCAGCTATCCTGCGACTATTTTGCAGGCGAAGAAGGGTGAGACGGCGCAGAATACGTTTCTTGACATCTATCGCAACGGTTTAAACGCCGCCAGGACCATGCTTACCAATAATGACAGCAATGAAGTGACAGTCACACAGTCCGGCATCCTCTGTCGACGCATGGACGACGAAGGATTTTATGGGGAAAAGCAGTTTCGGGTGACGGGCAATATCATGGCGTTTACTGACGACGACTGGAAGACCGTGACGCTTGCAGTAGGGGAGACGACGCTTTATAACCCGATTGCTCAAAAGTATGAGAAAAAGTATGGTGTGCTCGCGCCGGCCCTCGTCGGCGAGCTCATAGCAGGGAAGGCGCTGCATATCGGCAACGAGGACGGCTCCGTGCAGATTACCGGAAGCGGTATTAAGATTACAAAAGGGGACATCACCTGGGGGAAAGGAGAAAATGGCGTCGCCGCGCCAGAGATCAAAGATATTGAGGGTTTGTCGGGTTTTTTGGAGCAGCTTGACGGGAGAATACAGACGTACGTGCAGAAAAACGACCCCAAAAAGACGAATGGAACTGGCTGGGAGGATAAGGACAATGCAAACCACTTGGGTGACGTGTGGATGAACACAGAAAATGGTATTGTGTATGTGTTTATAAAAGAGACAGATCAGAACTACAAATGGCAGGAGACGCAGGATTCCAATTTAAGACAGCTTGCACAGAAAAAGGCGCAGATTTTTACTAGTAAGTCAACCCTGCTCTTGGAGGGCTACACAGCGGGCGATTTGTGGATACTGGCAAAAGATGATGTATTGAAGGATTACAAAATGGGAACGATTCTGGTTGCTGCGAAAAGTGCGAGGCCAAACGAGTTTCAGGAAGAACATTGGAAAGAGACGACGGTAAATGAGGCTGCGGAAGCTGTAAGCATGACGGAGAACTTTAAAAAGGATGTTAGAAGTGCGTTGGGGGTAGATGCTACAATTATCGGAAAGAATTCTATCATTTCACCTAAGATTGGTGGTGGATACGGCTGTTGGATGAATGATGACTATATGGTAGAAATTGACCCGAAACATGAGTCAAAGGATACTTATAATCAGTACATCTTTTGCGTCCGAGACAAAAAGCTAAATGGCGAGGACTCTGTTATTATGGGAGTGAAAACAAATGGTGATGGTTTTTTTAAGGGGACATTATCCGGTGCAACAGGAACCTTTTCCGGGGAATTATCAGCCGCAACAGGAACCTTTTCCGGTGATTTAACGTCCAGTAGAATATATTTAAATGCTGGTTCGGAAGAGAACCGTGGATGTATTTTAGTCACAACTTTAACAGAACGTGATAATCTTTCTTATAAAGGGGTGAGTTTCATAAATGATTATGGCAGTGATACCGACAATTTGTCTGTAAGTTTGGGATTCAGAAATAAAAATGATCCAAATGGATCAACGACCGGATTTGCAACTGTGAAAAAAGCGGGAAAAATTTATAATCGGTTATATGTTAATACATATATAAGTGACAATTCTTATATTGGCTTTTCATCCAGTCCCTATGATGGAGCATATATATCAAACGCATTGAAAACGCCAAGGGTATTCGCTGGCAATTATGTTCATGGTGATTATGTTTTAGATGTAAATGGGACAAGCTATTTTGCAAACAATATATTTACCCAGGGTGCTATATTTTTCCAAAATGATTTTTACCTCAATCCTTTGATCGAAGGGGGTATTTATTGTTCCGGGAAATTTAATACGGAGGGAGCTGTTTCGATAGGAAATCAAAATCCTGGCTTTCATATGCTGCATGTGAATGGCACGGGAAATTTTAACGGTGACTTATACTGTAATAGTCCTGTAAAAGGAAGCATGGTACATATGTTCGTGCAAAATGGCCAACATACAGGTGCGTTGGCTATCAACGGTGATAATTTTGGACTTTTTGATACTACATATGAACAATGGTTAATTCATGTAAACGCAAACGGAAAAGTCACAACAGCTAGTTCGCTATCAGATCAACGCCTGAAATCCGGTATTAAAGAAAGTTCTGTACATGATGCATTGCAGCAGATCTTAGCGATTAACCATAGGGAGTTTACGTTAGATTATAACAACGAGTACAAAGATATCGGGTATATTGCACAGGAGTTAATGGAAATAAATCCTAAAATGGTGATTGAACCAGATGACAAAAAGGACTACTATCATATTGATACTTTTTATTTGGAATCGATTATCACAAAGGCGATGCAGGAATTTTATTCGGAATTTGAAAACAGTCTTAAAAGGATTTCTCAATTGGAACAGGAGAATAAACGGTTGAAAGAAATGATGAAAAACAAGAGTTAGATCAAGCAAGATTAGGTGAGCAAGGTAAAGAAATCGGAAAAAATAAATGCAGAATCGGCGTTTCTTTACAAGTTGATTGCAATTTGCGCGGTGCAAAGAAAAGAGAGCGGCTTTATGATAAAATCATCAAAGATGAATTCCGTAAAAGAATTCATCTTTGATGAAATAGTAAAATTATTTGATGATATTGACAGTAGGTTTCTGGCCTTTTTTCTTGAAAGTATTTTGATATATCTTCAGCTTTTTTGCCGGTACTTTGATCTGGGCTTTCGGGTGGATGCTTTTGAGTGCATTTTTTCCAACTTTCGTGAGTTTTTTTGAAGTTACGGTAATTGTTTTCAGTTTCCTGCAGCCCTGAAAAGCTTCCGCACCGATTGTTTTCACTCCTTTTCCGATTGTGACAGTTTTTAGTTTGGTGCATCCTGAAAATGCACGTTTTCCGATGGTTTCTACATAGTTTCCAATCGTTACCCTGGCAGCCTTTTTGTTATTCTTAAGTGCGTTGTCATTTATGGCGGTTACTCTATAGGTGATATCATCAATCGTGACTTTATCAGGGATGATGATATGAGTTTTGGAACTCCAGGTTCCGGTGAATGAAACGGTTCCGCCGGTTAAGCCGCCTTTTATTACTTTATAAGATGCTTCTGCTTCGGAGAGAATGTCACCCTTTTGCGGGATATCGCTGTTTTTAATACCCGTGTATGTTATTTCTCCGCATACGGTACAGGTAAGTATTTTTTTCTTTGATTTGACGTCAATGATGCCCTGGTCATATTGATGGCCCAATGGCGGATCAGATTGAGGAATCTGGGTGTGTCCGCCGTTTTCAGTAATGTACATTTCTTTGCAAAATTCGCAGTAGATTTCGGTTTTACTATATTGTGTGCATGTAGGTGGCGTGTATTTGCGTACTATTTTATGCTTTTGCCGTGGAATAAAATGAATCCAGCCGGTGTCTTCCCCGCACACCGTACAATGGCCTTTCGTTCCGCCATCATTTTGGCAGGTAGCAGGGATAGCCTGGCCTGGGACGATAGTATGTCCGGTAGCAGGGATAGCTTCCCCGCTGCTGATCACGGTGCTGCAAACAGAACAGTGGCTGCCCGCCGTTGATCTGCCAGGTAATGTACAGGTGGCCGGGATGGGAGGGTCAATAACGACCGTGTGTGCTTTTAACGGGATGGCTTCG
>CAJTYI010000032.1 GCA_910584215.1 uncultured Roseburia sp.
CCCTTTCAGATAACTTTCTTCCGCATTGTTTGATTTCAAGTCCTGTAAACTTTTGATACACTCCTGTACGTCACTTTCAAGCGCGACATTTGCCGCCACGGATTTGCGGTTGAAATATTCCTGTATGCGGGCTGAAAAGAATGTGATTGTAAATGCAATCGGCAAAACCCACACCGCCGCAAGAGCCATTCGCCAATCATAGGCAAAAAGGCAAACTGTAGGGGAAATCAATTTCCTTTCTGCCACGCAACCGAAACGGCAAGGCGCATAAGGAAAATGCGCTCGTTGAGCGCAAAAAAGACGGTACAGCCCTTGTAATTGGGGCTATACCGCCAAATCTGAAATTACTTCCTTATAACTTAGAACCCTTACATTTCCGGGGTTTTTGAGCAATTTTGATACAGTTTGAACAAACGATTAACGCTTGCTGAACTGCGGAGCGCGGCGAGCAGCTTTGAGGCCGTACTTCTTACGCTCTTTCATGCGCGGGTCTCTTGTCAGGTAACCTGCGGACTTCAATGTCGGTCTGTAATCAGCATCCACGGTGAGCAGGGCTCTGGCGATACCGTGACGGATCGCTCCTGCCTGACCGGTATAACCACCGCCGCGTACATTTACCAGCACGTCAAATTTATCAACGGTCTCCGTTGCAACCAAAGGCTGGCGAACGATAACCTTTAAAGTCTCCAAACCCAGATATTCATCAATGTCTCTTTTATTGATCGTAATTTTGCCTGTTCCCGGTACTAAATATACTCTGGCAACAGATGATTTTCTTCTTCCTGTTCCGTAATATTTTGCGTTAGCCAATTTCTTTTACCTCCTCCTTAAAATGATAATGCTTCCGGTTTCTGTGCTGCATGTTTATGATCCGGTCCTGCATATACAAATAACTTCGTATACATCTCTCTTCCCAAAGGTCCTTTCGGAAGCATACCCTTTACTGCATGCTCAATCACGCGCTCCGGATGTTTTGCAATCATTTCCTTTAATGTAGTCTCTTTCATACCGCCTACATAATCGGAGTGGTTGTAATAAATCTTCTGATCCAGTTTCTTGCCGGTCACTTTGATCTTCTCTGCATTGACAACGATCACATAATCGCCCGCATCCATGTGAGGTGTAAAGATCGGCTTATTCTTTCCTCTTAATACTTTAGCAACTTCTGATGCTAAACGTCCTAATGTCATACCTTCAGCGTCAACTACATACCATTTTCTTTCGATGGTAGCCGGGCTAGCCATAAAAGTTTTCATTGATTTTCCTCCTAAAAATGTTATTTCACACATTGGCCCTGTGAATGTCCGGACACATTGCCGCCGTATGTCATAAGACTTCTATCTATAGTTAAAATGCTGTTTCGGGGCTTTGAAACCGCATTTATTCACTATCACAGACTTTGATATTATAGTACACGTTCCCTTGTGTGTCAAGCGTTTTCTTGTGGAAATCAAACGAAAATGTTACAATGCATCCTCAAACTCCATATGCTGCGCGGAAATATATTTTATAGCTTACACCACCTGTTTGCAGCGCCCCGGCTCACTGACCGCGCGATTCCTCGTATACGATGCCCATCATCGTAAGGCCATGCGCCGGAGCGGTCGGCCCCGCAGCGGCACGGTCACAGGCGGCAAGAATCTCTCTCATCTCCTCCGGCATACGCTTTCCACCGCCCACCTCAATCAACGTTCCCGCGATGATACGCACCATATTATAAAGGAAACCATTGCCGGTTACACGAATGGTAATGATGTCCCCCGTGTGCGTCACGTCACAGCGGCGGATCGTCCGCACCGTCGTTTTAACCTGCGCGCCCAGCGCGCAAAAACTCTTAAAATCGTGTTCTCCTTCCAGATAAGCGGCTGCGCGCCTCATATTTTCCACATCGAGCGGATGATGATAAAAATAGGTGTCAAACCGCCTCATCGGCATACGAAAGGTGCGGTTCAAAATCCGGTACTCATAGGTTTTTTGGCTTTTTTGATAACGCGGATGCCAGTCGCCCGGCACCTGCGCGGAATCCTGCACGACGATATCCTGCGGCAGGCGCTGGTTGAGCGCAAAGGAGATTTTGTCTGCGGGCATCCGCGTCATTGTGTCAAAAATCGCCACATTTCCCATGGAGTGAACGCCCGAATCCGTTCGGCTGGCGCCGGTGACTGTGATCGGTTCCCCAAGCAGCGCTGACAATTCACGGTTTAAGACCTCCTCAATGGTAATGCCGTTGGGCTGTACCTGCCAACCCTTATAATTGGTACCGTCGTATGCCACAACCAGCTTTATGCGTTTTCTTACCGCGTTCACATCTCTCTCCATATCCGTCTTCCCTTACCCATCCATGATTCTTACACAATTCCGTTGCAAAACAAAGGGGTTCTCCCCTTTCCCAAAAAGAGACTTTTTCTCCTCAATTTCCTCTAAGCCGCCTTTTTCGCCGCTCCATCCAAAAAATAACTGCGATTGCTGCAAGTGCTTCTAAAATTATAACGATTTCTATTCTGCGCAACGACTGCATATAAAAATCCAATGTATCCAGTCTGTGATACAGGGAATCATACGCACAGGAGAGACCGATCACCGCAACGCATAAACAGCTGACAAGATGATTATTTTTTTTCCATCTCCAATTTGCCAGCAGAACCAACGCACAGATTCCTAAAATGACATAGATCTGTCTGATAAGAAACAGCCCCAGTTTTTCCTGCGGCACACCAAAAGCAGTCGCACCGCCGCATACCATACCTGCAACATATTCATTGAGCACAATTTCATAGATGCCCAAAAAAGCTACTCCTCCCCCCGCCAGATACTGCCATTTCTTGTCGCTTCCATGACCGGAATCCAGCACAATCATCGCTGTCATAACCATCGCAGGCACCGCTAAACGAAATACATCCCTTCCGGTATGATCTTCCAATAACAATTGCAGTAACATAATACTGATCATGAACAATAGTAATGCCAGATTTTTTACAACCTGTCTCTTCTTTAACCCCCGCAAAAAATCGGTCTGCTTTTGATTGGCCTCATCCGCTACCAACCGGGTATTTTTCATGTGTTCGTATTTGTCCATGCACTGCCCGCACATTTTAATATGCGCTTCCACTGCCTCCTTTGTCTTTTCGGCACAGACTTCATCCACATATAACGGCAGCAAATCACAGATAATCTCGCACTCATCTTTCATCATACTCTTCCCGCCTCCTTATCAGATTTTCCTTCGCCCGGTAAAATGTCACACGCGCCCAGCTCTCACTTTTCCCCATAATCTCGCCGATATCGCGAAAGGAAAGTTCCGCCATCGCCCGCAGATAGACAACCTCCCTCATCTGTTGCGGAAGCTTTTGCAAGTCTTTTAAAACATCCAACAGCTCATATTTTATGAGAGCCAGATTCTCCGGTTCCTCTGCCCGCTCTGTCTGAAACTGCCAGACATCCGCCGGAATCTCTTTTGCGTGTTTCCGCAAATACTGATACCAGAGATGCTTGGCAATCGCGCAGAGCCATACGCTGACTTTACAGCTATGGTCATATTTATGGATATTTTTCACGGCCTGCAGAAACGTTTCCTGGGTCAATTCTTCCGCAAGGGTTTCGCTGTGACAATTTTTCAGGAGAAAACGGTACACCAGGCCGACATTCTCCTCATATAACTCCTCCACGGTTCCCCTCCTTTCTGCTTCTGTACCTATTTATCCATAAAAATGACGTTTCGTTACACTATATTCTTTTTTTTACATTTTTGTTAAAACTGCAATTACCCCTATATGTTGCATACAAATCCAAAAGACCCCTATTAAGAATATATTTTTTTCACCATCGTTCTCCGTTCACACTGATTTGTTTGTATTATAACCGCTCGCATATTCCATTTGCAATCATATTTCACTACGTTCATCAAAAAACAATGATACTCCCTCGCCCATGCCTCAAGCACAAATTCGCCTGCAGCAATGTATTTTCATAGATACTTTGTCGGTTTTTGTCGAATACTTGTAAAAATTGGAAAAAAATGGTAAAATCTGTTTTGTGCACAAACAGCAAATATACGTTCGGCATGGACAGACCGTATACCCTAACGGCATGCGTTGTCCCAGAATGGAGATTACTATGACAAAACAATATACTGAACAAAACGTATATGAAGCCCTGCATGAGCGGCTTCACTACATCTTTACAGAATTTGAAAACATCTTTGTTTCTTTCTCCGGCGGCAAGGACAGCGGTCTCCTGCTGAATCTGACATTAGACTTTCAGAAAAAATATTACCCGGACAAAAAAATCGGCGTGTTCCACCAGGATTTTGAAGCGCAGTATAGTGTGACAACCGAATATGTCGAAAGAACATTTTCAAGAATTGAACAGGACGTGGAGCCCTACTGGGTGTGCCTGCCCATGGCGACGAGAACCGCGCTGAGCAGCTATGAGATGTTCTGGTATCCGTGGGATGACACAAAAAAAGACGCGTGGGTGCGCCCTATGCCCAACCACCCCTATGTGATCAACCTGGAGAACAATCCCATCACCACCTACCACTACCGTATGCACCAGGAAGATCTCGCCAAGCAATTTGGGCGTTGGTATCGCATGTCCCATGACGACAAAAAGACAATCTGTCTGCTCGGCATACGCGCGGAGGAGTCCATGCAGCGCTACAGCGGCATTATCAACCGCAAATACGGCTACGACAACACCTGCTGGATCAGCAAGCTTTTCAAGGACGTATGGTGTGCCTCTCCGATCTACGACTGGACACTCAGCGACGTATGGTATGCGAATTACCACTTTTCGTTTGATTATAATCATCTGTACGATTTGTACTACATGTCCGGGTTAAAGCCGGATCAGATGCGCGTCGCTTCGCCCTTTAACGATTACGCCAAAGACAGTCTCAATCTATACCGGGTCATCGATCCTGAGATCTGGACCAAGCTTGTGGGGCGTGTCCGGGGCGCCAATTTCGGCGCCATCTACGGCAGAACAAAAGCGCTTGGCTATCGCAATCTGACACTTCCAAGCGGCCATACCTGGGAATCTTACACCAAGTTCCTGCTGGCGACGCTTCCGACCAGGCTGCGCAACAACTACATCCAAAAGTTTAAGTCCTCCATCTATTTCTGGCACAATGTCGGCGGCGGTCTGGAGGAAAAGACGATCGACGAACTGCTCGCCCACGGCTACCATATCAAGCGCAACGGGATTTCCAACTACACGGTTATGCGAAATTCACGCATTATCTTCTTGGGCAGGCTGCCGGACGACACGGACGACATCAAATCTACCAAAGACATCCCGAGCTGGAAACGTATGTGCTACTGTATATTAAAAAATGACCATATTTGCCGCTTCATGGGATTCGGCTTAAACAGACAGCAGCAGAAAAACGTCAATTTATTAAAGGAAAAATACCAAAATATAGGTGAACTATCATGACAAAGAAAAGCCCCGTATACCAAATCATTTCTGTCCCGATTGAGAAAATCGTGCCAAATACCTATAACCCCAACAGCGTGGCGCCGCCTGAACTAAAACTGCTCTACGACAGCATCAAAGAGGACGGCTATACGATGCCTATCGTCTGCTATTACGACAAAGGCGCTGATCAGTATGTGATCGTCGACGGCTTTCACCGCTACCGCATCATGCAGGACCATGACGATATCTACCAGCGCGAGGGCGGCAGGCTGCCCGTATCCGTCATCGACAAACCTCTGGATCAGCGTATGGCCAGCACGATACGCCATAACCGCGCCAGAGGTTCGCACAATGTAGATCTCATGAGCAATATTATCAAGGAACTGCATGAGATCGGACGCTCGGACGCATGGATATCCAAACATCTGGGCATGGATAAGGATGAGATTCTGCGCTTAAAGCAGATCACCGGACTTGCCGCCCTGTTTAAAGACACCGGTTTTGGGAAAGCCTGGCTCCCGATAGATGAGATGGAGAACGACGTTTAATCACTCTTCACACCGTATAATCTGCTCCGTATATTTGCGGTTCATATCATGGCGTATTTTCCTGTTTTCCACCGTGTCAAAAATAATGGAAAAATCATAATCCGCGGGATATAATTCCGCTGCCGCCACGTGAAGCTTTACTCTTTTGTGGTTAATCCAAATCTTTCGATCGGGCATCTGCACTCTGAGCACCCCTTTCTCATTGGCCGGCTCGCAGACAATACCGATCTTTTGATCGGGGTAGACCATAACGCTGTCCCCGCGCTGATATTTCGTGCCGGTGTCCGTCTTTCCTTTCGCCTTTTTACTCTTGACAATCCTGCCTGCCGCCCTCTTTTTAGGCACACTGCCACGGTTTCGGAAGCGATACGTCTCTACAGCTTCTGCCCCATATGCGGCCTCTATCGCAACCCGCAGCATTTCCCGCGACATGCCGAGCCTGTCCGCAATATAAAACGCGCAGCTCTCCCCCGCCTCTCCGATGACCATCTGGTAGGTAGGCTTTAAGGTGTCCTTGTCAAATGTCATTCTGGCGTTGACCATTCCCTGCGTCTTAGACGCATATTCTTTTACCTCCGGGTAATGTGTCGTCACAAGAAACAGCGCGCCGCTCTTTTTCAACTCCTCCAAAATTGCGACCGCGATTCCCATCCCCTCCGCCGGGTCCGTCCCCGAACCGAGCTCATCCATAATGACAAAGCTGTCTTTATCCACTTCACCCAGCAGTTTAAGCACATTGGTGATGTGCGCCGAAAATGTCGACAAATTCTCCGCAATATTCTGGCCGTCTCCGATATCACAAAGATAGGCGCTATTCATACATAAGTCCGCCTCTCTGCAGGTCACGTGCAGTCCGCACTGCGCCATCATGCAGTTGAGCATCACCGTCTTGATCGCCACGGTCTTTCCTCCTGTATTGGGCCCGGTTATGACAATGCCCCGCACGTCTCCGCCGATCTCAAACTGTAGCGGAACACTGATTTTTTGCTCCATCAGCGGATGTCTCGCATCTCTTAAAATCATATGACGCCCCGTGTTGACTGCCGGCTCCACCGCATCCATATCCATGCTCAGCTTTCCTTTGGAGAAAATGAAATCCAGCTTCTCGATCGTACCCATATTTTCATTCATGATGGGAGCAGCGGATGCGACCATCGCGGAGAGTGTATATAAAATGTTATACACTTCATTTTCCTCGCCGATTTGAAGCATTTGCAACTGTTCATAGATCTTTGCAACGCCGGACGGTTCGATAAAGAGCGTGTTTCCCGTGGAGGATTTGTCGATGACACTGCCGGCCACTTTCAGTTTACACTCTTTCTTGACCGGGACGCACACTCTGCCGTTGCGCAGCGTGCAGAAATTATCGGCCATACACGCCTTGTTCGAGCGCATGATCTGCTCCGCTTTCTGCTTCATCTGCTCCTCGCACTTTGCAATTTGACCTCTGAGCTGTGCGAGCTCCTTCGTGGCGTAATCGTCCACGATGCCGCCTCTTATTTGTCTGCCGATCTCCTCCCGCAGAGTTTCCATGGGGTCCAGATTTTCTTCATAATAGGCCAGTGGATTTTCGTAGAACTTCCCCCGCCCAAGATAGTCTTTCAGCCGTTTTACCGCGGCAAGCGCCGCTTCCACCCGCTCGAGCAAAAACGGCGTCAGGCATCCTCCCTTTTCGGCTGTCACCATAATTTCTTTTAACTCCGTCAGACTCTGCAGCGGCGGCGTCCCCAGCTTTTCGATTAGATTTCTGCCATGCGTCGTATCACGGAGCTGTTTTCTTTGTTCGCTCTCCGATAGATAAATCGACGCACCCCTGATCTGTTCCTTGGCGCGCTCCGTCACAGCAAGATTCTCCCACATCGCTTTTACTTTATCAAATTCTATCTGCTTTTCTATATTCATCTTACCCTCCATATGGCTTTTCGTTTTTCAGGGTGAAACTTAGCAGTTCTCCGTGAAACAGCCTTTGCTGTGAACGGCTAGAACTTCTTTTCACCCCGTTGCCTTACAACAGTGTATTTGATAACGCAAAAAAACCATGGATGCCCCAGCAGCATAAATCCATGGTTTATAAACCTCCAAAATACGAATCTGGAAGCGGATACCACAATATCAAGCACGTTGTAAGGCGAAAACAGCGACAGCTCACCTGTCGACAAACGGGCAGACTTTCAGCGCAAAACTGAAATCACCCTGCAATATTATTTTGCAATTTTCTCCATTACCACAATGCTTAACATGCACCATCCTCCCAATATCAATTTCTTATATTCTAACCGCAAAACAATGCTCTGTCAAGCGGCAGAATAAAAATAACACAATGTACCTTCTTTTCCTACAAATGACAGAAACGCCCTTACTATGCGACACGTATCATCTGAATCACGCCGGGCAGAGCAGCCGCTTTTTTCTCATAATCTGCGCCACTCATGGAATCTGTGACAAATCCCACCTCTCCGGTAACACCCTCCGCCTCGACATATGCTACCTTGCCAAAGACCTCCTCGACCTCTGCGCGCTCCGCCGCCGCGCGGACAAAATAACGGTATTCCATTTGGGCGGGGTCCGCAAGCTCAAGTTTTGTGGGCTGCCACTCAACCGGAATATTATGCCCTACATTCTTAGCCATTTCCACGACATCCGCCACAACGGCGCTGGCCGTCGGCAGTTTTCCAGCTCCGCTGCCGTAAAACATCGCATCGCCGAGCATGTTTCCGTGTACAAAAATGGCATTAAACACATCCTGGACACTGTAGAGCGGATGAGACGGCGACAACAGAAACGGCGCCACCATCACCGCATAGCTGTCAAAGGTCTTTTTGCTGGTGGCCAAAAGCTTAATGGCCAATCCCATCGCTTTCGCATATTTGATATCCACAGCGGAAATCCCGGTGATTCCCTGCGTGGGAATGTCCTCGTAGTCGACCTGTCTTCCGCATACCAGAGAAGTCAAAATAGCGATCTTGCGGCACGCGTCGTACCCTTCAATATCCGCCGTGGGGTCCTTCTCCGCATAACCTTTCGCCTGCGCGTCCTTTAGGACATCTGCAAACTCCAACCCCTCTGTGGTCATCTTAGTCATCATATAATTGGTCGTACCGTTGACAATACCGGTGATCTCCTCGATCACATCGGCTGTCAGACAGGAATTGAGCGGACGGATAATCGGAATCCCGCCGCCCACACTCGCCTCAAACATAAAGTTGACATTCTTCTCTTTTGCAAGCGCCAAAAGCTCAGCCCCCTTGACCGCAACCAGCGCCTTGTTGGAAGTCGCAACATGCTTGCCCGCCAGAAGCATCGCTTTTACAAAAGTATAGGCGGGCTCCACGCCGCCCATCGTCTCCACTACGATCTGTACACTGTCATCCTCCGCAATCACTTTATAATCATGTACAATTTTTTTCTGAATCGGCTCTCCCTCAAAATCACGCAGATCTAATACATATGTTATCTCTATCTCTTCACCCACGCGCGTGGCAATAACCTCTCTGTTTTGCTCTAACACTTCCACGACACCGGAACCAATGGTTCCATAGCCCATTACTGCTGCTTTCATTTTCGACTCCTCCGTTTTTTATTACATTCTGTCTATCCTATCCCAAGAATTTTTACATAATGGATTCCCGTCTGTCCTTCAATGTGCGCCACCATATCGGCCACATCCAATGTCTGCGACAACACATCCACGCTGAGCGTTAAAGAGGCAATCCCGTTGATCGGGATACTCTGGTGAATCGTCAGAATATTGGCCTGAAATTCCGCCACAGTCTTTAACACGACCGACAAAATACCTGGCTCATCGTCCAGCTGAATCACCATCGTAAGAGTGCGCTCTTTCGCCCTCTCATGGAAGGGAAAAATGTCCTCCTTATATTTGTAAAAAGAACTGCGGCTGATGCCCAACTGTTCTGTGGCCTCCTGAACAGATTCCACTTTGCCGGCCTCAAGCAGCCGCTTTGCCTCCACCACGCGCAATAAGACATCCGGCACCGCTTTTTCTTTGACTATGAAAAAGTTCTCCTTATCCCTCATCTTTGGCCTCCATTGACTGTTTGTGCATGGCTTACAAATGTATGTACCAGAAAGATAATACCATAAACGTCACGCTCGTGCAAGAAATTTCAAACGGCAAAACTGATTTTATCGCTGTCCAAGCCCAAACGCCTGCGCCGCAGGGCAAACCTCTGCCTCCGCTTCAAAAACGCCTGCCTCCGCCGCCGTGAGAGCGTCCGCTGCTGCTGCGGTGTGTGGTACTGCGCCCGCTGCTGCTGTGAGACGTGCTGCTGCTCGTCTGTATCCGGCGGTGCGACGTATGGCTGTTAATGAACTGATCATCTCTCACGCGCAGCGTCATCCTGCCCGATTCACGGGGATTATAGCGATACTGGTTAAATTTAATACGGTATTTTCCAACAATGCAAAAAAACACGATAAAGCCGGATGCGACTGCGATGCCAGCCGCAACGAGCGCCTCTATCATGGTAATCCGTCGATAAACGGAAATCTCTCCCGTATCCCTGTCATAATTATACTGACCGCTCGGTATCCCGTCGGCATAAGCTACCCTGACGCCCTCTACCATGGTGGTAAGGCACGCGGCGTAATCGCCGCCGCTGATATCCGTAAAAGCGTCGTCCAAAATCCGATCGATTCTGTCATCGGTCAGATAGCGGATCGCATCCCCGCAGGTGGACATCCAGATTTCTCTGTGGTCCATATCAATCAAAACGGCCACGCCGTCCTCCCGCTCCGGCGAATGACTGTCAAAAAAATCGTCGGCGTAGGCCTCCGCCGTCTTGCCCTTGGCGTCGTCGGTCGTGACCGCAAAAATATTCCATCCGGTTTCTTCTTCCACAGATGCTATGATACCTGCAAGCGATGTGATTTCATCCTCCCTAAGCAGTCCGGCATCGTCATAGACGCCATCCTGCAAAGCCCAGACGGTATGTCCCTGCCCGCAAAACAGCAGGCCAAACAGCAAAACACCGTAGAACAGACGCAGCATACGCACGGGATATTCTTTCATTTTCATAGAAAAAACCATACCTTTCTCTCAACCTGCAAACATTGGCCGCATGCACAAATTGCGTGTGAAAAATTTATTTTCACGCGATCCTCCATTGCCGCCACGATCCTGTTTTAGAGTATATACCCCACCGCCAATCCAAGTGCCAGGACGACTGCGGCGACAAGTACGCTTGCAAGCGTCACTTTTTTGTAGTCGATCGGCAGCTCCCCGATCACTTTTCCGGTCTGCCCGTTCATCGAATAATAGTACATTTTTCCGTTTCTGCCTTTATATGTAATCGTCCACACAGGAAACAGCACATATTTCCACAGTTCAAACGCAGGCTGAAAGCTGGCGCTTCCGATATTGACCGTATCGTAACCCGTGATCGTCTCTCTCATCATCTGCTGTGCCGACTGCTGCATCGTCCGCCGCATCCCCTCCTGCACCCGGGCGCGCTCGATATCCCTGCGCTCCGCCATAAAGCCGGAGAGGTACGACATATGAAAATCTTTTGCCTTTTCATACCGGTAAGGCAAAATCCCCTGCGCCAGCACACTGCTGGCTTTGGAAAGCGCATTTTCCGGCAAATTACGAAGTGTGATATCTCCCTCGCGGCGCACCGAATAGATCTTCGTCTCCGTGTACTGTGTATTGCCGGAGCGCCAGGAACGTGTCTTTCTTGCATCCGCCAAGACCCTGCCGTTTAACTCCACATCATAGACCCAGTAGGGGAAATAGACCCCGCTGATTTTCTCGATCTGTCTCTTATTCCAAAACGCTTTCGGCACAAACTTCTTTTTTCTCACATACTTTAAAAACCCCTGGATGGCGTTTTCTCTGGTAATCTCAAACGGTATCACCTGATCCGGCAGAAACCGGCCCTCCAATTTCCCGCTAAGGATCACAGGATTATGACAGTAGTAGCAAAAAGTGGCCGCCGTCGTCTCCTCCGTGACGATCTGTGCGCCGCAGGAAGGACAATTGTACTGCACGGCGCTCCCCTCTGCCTGCCCCCAAGCCTCCCCGCGGAGACTGCCGGGCGCCTGCACAGGGGCGTCCGGCCGCCGGACACCCGCGGTGTCGGGGCGCATGTCTCTGATTTGCTGCTGTGAAAAAAGCGAAGCACAGTAGGGACACTTATATTTTTGGGTTGCCGGATCAAACATCAGCTCACCATCACAATTTGGACATTTGTAACTGATTGAAGCCATGCTCGTTCCTCCTAATCGTTATCGTTCCACATAATTACTCATATATCGCGGCTCAAATCAAGATGAAAAAATGATTAGAAGTTCTTCTCACACTATATTCTCTGCTTGCCGCAGTTGCTGCAAAATTTACCCTGATTCACCGTACCACAGCTGCAGGTCCACTCTGCGGCAGGCGCGCTCTTGCCGCACTCGCTACAGAATCTGCCGGTATTGACCGCCCCGCAGCTACAGGTCCATCCGGTCTTTACCGGCATCGGCTTACCACACTCACTGCAAAACTTTCCTGTATTGACGGCTCCGCACGCACACGTCCATCCAGGCGCTGTCGCCTGCCGCGCCTGCCCTGCCGCCGCCTGCTGCTGCATCTGCATCTGGGCCAGATTCGTCTGGGAGGCTGCTCCCATCATACCTCCGGCGGTATTCATGCCCATTCCCATGCCCATAAAACCCGCCATTGCCCCGTTGGCATTTGAGCCTGCCGCCTCGAGTCCTCTCGCCATCGCGCCCTGCACATATCCCTCACGGACAGTCGGGTCTCCGAGCATTGCGCCCTGATTGCGCATATTGATAAGCTTCTGTGACTCTTCGTCGTAGGAAAGGCTGGCTAACCCCACCGACTGGATTTCCATGCCGCGCATACGGTTCCATTCTTCGTCGAGCGTATCGGCCATGTATCTTCCCAGCTCCCTCGCCTTGGAAGTCACAAAAGAGATGCGCACGCCGTCGGCAGACATCTGATTGATGGACGCCTGCAATGCCTCCAAAAACTCTGAGATATACTGCTCGTTGATCTCCTCGATCTCTACCTGCCCTTTGTTCCGCGGAACCGCCTCAGCATAAAATTGCAGCGGGTTTGTGATTTTGATGGAGTAAGTACCATGGGCGCGCAGAAATAATTCCGCATTGTAGAAATTATCGAAATAATTAATCGGATTTCTCGTACCAAATTTGATGCCCTTGATCTCCTGAAGATTGATAAAAAATACCTTCTGCGCCATCGGTGTCTGGCCGCCAAACCGGATACGGTTAAACGCCTCTTTCAGGGATTCGCCAAACTCGCCGTTAAACAAGGAAGGCATAGAAGAATTATCCACTTTATAGTAGCCCGGTTCCGCGGTATAATCTACCACCTTGCCGCCGTCCACCAGCATCATAAACTGATTGTCGTAGACATGAACAACAGAACCGTTCGAGACGGTATGCGGTGTTCCCTTGGTATTCTGCCCGCGCCGCATCAAAACGCCACTGGTAAAGACGGTGTGCTCCCCCATATCGTCCGCTTCGATGACTTCCTGCCACTGATCGGCAAATCCTCCTCCGATTGCCTGTGCGACTGCCCTGATAATGCCCATTTTTCTCCTCCTAACTATACACGATGATAATCTACCTCATAATAATTCTGTAAACTCCAAACCCGATCATGCACCGGCGGCACGGTTTCCCTCGAAACGATTGATCCGTCACTCATCTTCACCACCAAGATCTTTTGGACAGCCGAGCGACAGCCACTTTAGATAACCGTTCATAAACAGATCAATCTTCCCGTCCATCACACTGTCCACATTCCCCGTCTCCACACCGGTGCGATGGTCTTTCACCATGGTATACGGCTGCATGACATAAGAGCGAATCTGGCTGCCCCAGCCAATCTCCGTGACCTCACCGCGAATATCTGCCGCCTTTTTTGCGTTTTCCTGCTGCTTTAACAGGTAAAGTTTTGCCTTGAGCATCTGCATCGCCTTGTCTTTGTTCTGAAACTGCGAACGCTCATTCTGGCACTGAACCACAATGCCGGTGGGCAGATGCGTGATACGGATAGCGGACGACGTCTTATTGATATGCTGACCGCCTGCTCCGCTGGAGCGGTAAGTGTCAATCCTCAGCTCATCTTCGTTGATTTCAATGTCCACGTCCTCCTCAATATCCGGCATCACATCGCAGGACACAAATGACGTCTGGCGCTTTCCGGCCGCATTAAATGGAGATATCCGCACCAGGCGGTGCACTCCCTTTTCCGACTTCAAGTAACCGTAAGCATTTTCTCCGTTGACCTGAAACGTGACAGACTTGATGCCCGCCTCGTCGCCATCCAAATAGTCGAGCACCTCCACGGTAAATCCTTTGTCTTCCGCCCAGCGGGTAAACATACGATAGAGCATGGCCGCCCAATCGCAGGACTCCGTTCCGCCTGCGCCCGCATGCAAAGACAAAATGGCATTATCTCTGTCATACTCCCCGGAAAGCAGGGTCTTGATGCGGATTCCCTCATAAGTTTCGACAAAGGTATCCAGCAATTCGGCGATCTCGGGAATCAGGGCAGCGTCGTTTTCCTCATACCCCATCTCGATCAACGTCTCCATATCCTCAAACTGGCCCTCAAGCTCATGATAGGTCGCCACATCATCCTTCATGCTTTTTAACTGTTTCATTTTATTCTGGGAAATCTCCGGATCATTCCAAAAGTCCGGCGCCTCCATCTCCCGCTCTAACTCCTGTATCCGCTGCTCCTTGTTTGCAAGGTCAAAGTGAATCCCTCACTTCCTGCAGCGGCGCCCTGTAACCGTTTAGGGTCACCTTAAATTGATCTAACTCTACCACAAGAATCACCTCTTTTTCTGTATCTGAAATTGTTTTATATGTTCGGTTTTATTGTAACGGAAAGCAGACACACATGCAATCAAAATTTCTTGCGGCTATTTGTCAACCGGGTTTTTAGCTGCCATCTCCGATAAACAAGCCTGCACAAAAATAGCAGGAACAGTCCGATTACCGCCCCGATCGTGTCAATGCACACATCTGTGATTTTGCCGGCCCGGCCAGGCACAAACAACTGATGAATCTCATCCGTCGCCGCATATAACGCCGTAAAGACGGCAGCCGACAGATAACACCATCTGCCGACCTTCTCAAAACTTGAAAGGAAGGCGCAGGCAAGAACGGCGAGAACGGCAAACTCCGCCATATGCGCCGCCTTGCGCACCGGATAATCAATAAACGCCGCATAGATAAGTCGCTGCTGCTCCGTAAAATCCCCCTCCCAGAGACGATCTGCCAGCGATACCAGCCGGTAGGCCACCGAACCGCTGACCTCGGAAGACTCCTCCGCCGGCTGGGCGGAAAAGCAAAAGACAACCACCATCCACACGGCCAGCAATATTCCTGTTATATAACGCCAAATGTATCCTTTCAAACTTTTACCCTCGTAATCCTTAAAATAACCCTGCCTGAAACGAAGAAATAGGTCTTATTCTCCCTTTAACACGGATATCGCTTTCTGTAACTGGTTATCGTACTGCGCTTCATACACTTCTCCGTCGGGATTGAGATATTCGTATTCCAGTTCGATATCCGGCTCAATGCCAACCCCATGTATATAATTTCCTTTCGGTGTAAAATATTTCGCGGTGGTAAGTTTTACCGCATCCCCGTCACCGAGCGTAAAAATGGTCTGCACAATGCCCTTTCCAAACGTTTTCGTGCCGATCAATGTTCCATATCCGTAATCTTTGACTGCACCGGCAAAGATCTCCGAGGCGGAAGCGCTCTCTTTATTGATCAGCACCGCCAGCGGCATCCCCAGCTCACTTTTATTGGATGACGTATAATTTTGGCGGTTGCCGGCCTTGTCTTCCACATAGACCAAAAGTCCTTCCGGCAAAATGTCATCCAGAATTTGCACCACGCTGTCCACCAGACCACCCCCGTTATAGCGCAGGTCCACGATCAGAGACTGCATTCCCTGGTTCTTTAAATCCGCCAGCGCCTCCTCAAACTGCGCGGCTGTCTCGCGCTCAAAGCTTTCAATTCCAATATAGCCGATGTGATCCTCCATCATATTATGGGAAACGCTGGGAAGCGTAATATTCCTGCGCTCCACGTCACAGGCAAATTGTTCTCCCGTAGACGGGCGAAAAACTTCCAGATGCACCGTGGTTCCCTCTTCCCCGCGAATCAGCTTTACCAGCTTTGTCACTTCCATTGAGGTTCCTTCTGTGCCATCCACGGACAGGATCACATCATCCAGCAAAAGCCCCGCTGACTCGGCCGGAGAACCCTCATAGACTTTGGTGACAGTCACCTCCATCGACTCCTCATCCTGCTGCAGACCCGCGCCGATACCGTAATACTGTCCGGTAGTGTCTACTTTCATCTGCGCATAATCATCCTCATTGTAGTACACAGAATAGCGGTCTTGCAGCCCTGCGACAAGACCGCTGTACATGCCGTCCTGCAGACTGTCGATGTCGACCTCGTCATAATAATATTCTTCGATATAAGCATCCAACTGCTGCATCTTAGTCACTGCGTCCGCATCCAGCAAAAGTTCACTGGAGCGCCCTCTGCTGCGGATTACCACCTGCGTACCGGTAAGACTGCATGCGGTGTGAATCGCCAGCCATCCCACAGCCAAAGTTCCCACGATACCACAAACGATGCCTCTTGCCATGGGATGCTTTTTCCTTGTTTGCTCGTCTCTTTGCTGTTCGTCCATACATGTGCTCCTCTCCCAAATGGGTGTGTAACTTAACCCCCACCGTACTTTTTGTTTCTTGCTATTTATCCTATGATGCGGATGACACTTTCATTATTCATAACTATTATTTCGTATTATTCGCCCACTTGTCCACTGGTTTCTTATGGAATTTTAATGACCTGCCATGGAACGCTCACAACTTGGCATTTCATAAAAGTAAGGAAAGAGGGCTCCCCTTAACCAGAAAACCCCCTCTCTATTTTGTGCCGTCACAGGTACTCCCACGGGCTGACATATTCTCCTCCCACGGACACCCCAAAATGCAGATGATTGCCGGTAGATACACCGGTACTGCCAACCTTGGCGATCACCTGTCCAGCCACTACCTCGGTTCCCACCGACACGGTAATCTGGGAAGCATGCATGTATACGGTGTAGATGCCGCTGCCATGATCGATCATCACATAATTACCTGCCGTGCTGCTGTATGCGGCGGCCTTGACCGTGCCCTCGGCCGCGGCTACAATATCGGCCCCCGCGGCCGCGCCGATATCAATTCCCTTGTGGTTTGAGGAGGCTCCCGACATCGGCGCTTCCCTTGGCCCGTAATCGCTCGTCACTCTCTGGCTGCTCGGACAGGGCCAGACAAACGCTCCACCCCCGTATGTGCGTGCAGCTTCCGCCGCGGCCGCCTTCTCGGCCTCGATTCGCTTGATCTCTGCGATCATCTCCTCCTGCGCCTGAATCTCCGCCGCAAAATAATCCGCTTCCGTCTGCGCCTTGGCAATATCCTCCTTTAGATCGACAAGCTCATGCTCTTTTTGCTCCATCATCGCCGCCACCGCGGCTCTATTTTCCTCGACAGACGCTTTCATCTGCTCCAAATCTCTGTAGTCTGCGGCAAGCTGCTGCTCTTTGTCGGTGATCTCCGTCACCGTATCCTCATACTCTGTGAGCTTTTGTCTGTCGTAACTCTCAATTTCCCGAATATACTCCACCATATTGAGCAGGTCCGTGATATTTTGGGCAGATATCAAGGTCTCAAAGTAAGATTTGTTAGAATTCTCATACATATACTGAATACGGACTTTCATATCGGCATACTGCTTCTTTTTTCTCTGTTGTGCCGCCGCAAGCTCCTGCTGCGCCGCCACAATATCCTCGTTCTTGGCTGTAAGCTCCCCCTCGAGTTCTGTGATGCGGGCCGAAATACTGACAAGCTGTTTGTTTAATTCTGCAACTTTGTATTCCACGTTCCCTTTCGACTGCTTTAAATCTGCAATAATCCCCTCCGCCTCCAAAAGCTCCTGCTCCAGCTCCTTTTTTTCTCTCTCCGCCTCCCGCAGAGAATCGGAAATGGCCGCCTGTTCGGACGAGGACGTCTTGCCTGGTTTGGTGGACGCTCCATTCTTGCCCTTTTGTTCCGAAGACTGCGATGGAACAAAGTCCGACTGCGTGGGCGTAGATTCCGACTGTGTGGACGTAGATTCCGGCTGAACGAAACCCGACTGCGTGGACGCAGATTCCGACTGCCCAGAGCCTGCCTGCGTGGACGCCGCTGCCGCCGGACCTGCCAAAACTGTCGTCAGGCACAAGGTAAGACCTGCCGCTGCCGCCAACCGCCATATTTCTTTCCTGTCAAAACCTCTCTGCATAGATACCTCTTATACTTTTAGATGCCTGCGTATCGTGATGCGGCTGCCGATCAGGCCGATGCCCACACCGAGAATCAGCGCCACCGGCACTAACGTGTGGAATACCTCCTGCGCACTCAAAAACTGCATCATGCGGCCGACAACATTGAACTCCCCGGAAATAAATTCCGTGATCTTAATATAGACAAGATAGAGAATCCCAAGCGGTATCAGCGCGCCGATCAGGCCGATGATAATGCCCTCCACGACAAAGGGCGCACGCACAAAATAATCTGTGGCGCCAATTAACTTCATGATGCGAATCTCCTCCCGTCTGGCATTGATGCCCACGGTGATCGTATTGCTGATCAAAAAAATCGCCACACAAAACAGGATCAGGATAATGCCCGCCGAGACATACCCCACGAGACTGTTAAAATCGGTGAGCGTGTCGGCAATGGCATCCGACTTTTTGACTTCGCGCACTCCCTCGACTCCTTCCAAATATGTAGCGAGCGTCGCCTGCATCGAAATATCATTCATATAGACGGCATAGCTGGCGCTGTTTGCCAGAGGATTATCGCCTGCAAAGCTCTCTGCCGCCTGCTCGTTGCCCTCAAAATATATGTCCTTAAAGCTGTTCCAAGCCTCCTCCGCGGAGGTGAAATCATACTTGGATACTTCCACTCTCTGGTCGAGCAGTTCCCCGATCTCCTCAATGCGCTGCTCGGAAATGCCCGGCTCAAACAGCACCGTAATGGCAACGCCGGACTCTGCATTTTTTACCATGGACTGAAAATTTGTCACGATCATATAAAACAGGCCAACCAGAAAAATGCAGGCCGTCATGGTGGCTATCGAGGCAAAGGAAAACATTTTATTGCGCCAGATGTTGGCAAACCCCTGCCGGACCGTATAAAAAAAAGTGCTAATCCTCATCGATATAGTCACCCCCGTCGTATTCTGTGCCGCCAAAAAGACTGGACGGATTATCTTCGCTAAACTCTGTCGTGTCACTGACTACGACGCCCTGTTTGAGGGTAATCACACGCTTCTTCATCGCTCTTACGATCTCCAAATTGTGGGTGACAACGACAACCGTCGTCCCGCGCTCGTTGATTTCCTCCATGAGATTCATAATCTCCCATGCATTGTTGTTGTCCAGATTACCGGTAGGCTCATCGGCCAGCAGTATCTTTGGCTTATTAATCAGTGCCCGCGCGATGGCAACGCGCTGCTGCTCGCCTCCTGACAGCTGTTTGGGATGTGAGCGGTACTTTGCCGCAAGCCCTACCATAGACAGCATGTTGGGAACATTCCTGCGGATCGCGCGGTTAGAAACGCCGATTATCTTTTGGGCAAACGCCACGTTATCATAGATATTCCTGTCTTTTAACAGCAGGAAATCCTGAAAGACAACGCCGATCTTTCGGCGGAATTTCGGGATCTGCCGTCTTTTTATCGTATTTAGTTTCCTGCCGTTTATCGTGATGGTGCCCGAAGTCGGCTCCAGCTCCTTTAGCAGCAGGCGAATCAGCGTAGACTTACCCGAACCGCTGTCGCCGACAATAAACACAAACTCTCCTTCTTCGATACGCACATTTACATCATTGAGCGCGGGGATGCCCGCGGAATATGCTTTGCTGACGTGCTCTAACTCAATCATTTATCCAAACCTTTCTAGTAATCCAGGGACTCCATATATTTCATGTATTTTACTACCATAAGCGCGATCTTAAAGGTAATCGCATCTTCAAAAACGCGCAAATCCAAACCCGTGTATTTTTGCAGCTTATCCAGACGGTAAACCAGTGTGTTGCGGTGGATGTATAACTGCCTTGAAGTCTCGGAGACATTGAGACTGTTTTCAAAAAATTTGTTGATGGTAATCAGTGTCTCCTCGTCAAAATCGTCGGGCGATTTGCCGTCAAAGATCTCTTTGATAAACATTTTGCAAAGAGGAATCGGCAGCTGATAGATCAACCGCCCGATGCCGAGCGTTGAATAGGCAATCACGTTCTTTTCTTCAAAGAAAATCTTACCGACATCTAACGCCATCCGCGCCTCCTTGTATGAGCGCGAAACTTCCTTGATCTCATTGACAATCGTGCCGTATGCCAGATGCACCTCACACTCTGCGTCAGCGCGGAACAGGTTTACGATCACTTCCGCCGTCTTGTTTAGGTCGTCGTAGCTCTCGTTCTCGCCGACTTCGCGGACAATAATAATATTTTTTTCGTCCACTGCTGTCACAAAGTCTTTTGCCTTGCCGCCAAAAACGCCGCGGATTTTTTCGAGCTCGTTGTTCTCTTTTTCGCGGTTCGTCTCCACAATAAAGACGACGCGCCGGACATCCGTATCAATATGAAGCTTTTTGGCACGGTTATAGATATCCACAAGCAAAAGATTGTCGAGCAGAAGATTCTTGATAAAATTGTCTTTGTCAAACCTTTCTTTATATGCTACCAGAAGATTTTGTATTTGGAAACTGGCAATTTTGCCCACCATATACACGTCATCACTGTCGCCGCTCGCCAGAAGAACATACTCAAGCTGATGCTCATCATATACTTTAAAAAACTGAAATCCATTTACCAACTGCGAGTCTGCGGGTGAGGACGCAAATGTCTGCGCCGGCTCTATGTACTGCTCCGCTTCATGAAATGTCGCGGCGAGCACCTTTCCCTCCACATCAATCACACACAAATCTATCCTCGTTATCCCCTTTAAACCATCAATCGTGTTCTGAAGTATCTGATTTGAAATCATGCGTCCTGCTCCTTCTCACATATCTTTTGGTCAATTTCCCCAAAACAAAAATACCTATCATCTATTTTAATGCAAAACGCTAAAAAAAGGAAGAGGGAAAAACATTAATTTTATGCAAAAAGCCATTAAAAATCGACTGCGCGATGAGCTTTTGCACAATATATTAAAAATGCCGCAAGAATCCTTCCCCAAATACTTCTCTGGCGTCCGATACAATGACAAACGCCCGCTCATCCACCGCAGCCACGATTTCTTTGACCCTCACGATCTCTTTGGGTGACACGACACAGTAGAGCATACACTTCTCCTCACCGGAGTACATGCCTTCCGCCCGAAGCCCTGTGACGCCGCGGTGCAGCTCTTTCATGATGCGCTGCGACACCTGCTCATATTCGTTGGTAATGATATAAGTGACCTTGGAAAACTTAAATCCCTCTGTAATGGCATTGGATACCTTGCCCGATATAAAGATCGAAACAAGCGCATACATCGCCGCCCGGAATCCAAACACATACAGGCCCCCCAGCACAATGATGCCATTTTGTATCAGAATCAACTGCACCGTGGAATACTGGGGCAGATAACGGTGAATGAGCGTCGCGAGTGTCTCGGTACCGCCAGTCGTGGTCTTGGCACGCAGAATCAGTCCCATGCCCGCGCCTGACAAAACGCCGCCCAAGATCGCCGCGATCATGTAATCTCCCTGCGGCAGATTGATCGTGGGAATAAAATAGAGCCACAAAGAGGACAAAACCGTGCCGAGCACGGCCCTCTGTACCACGCTCCTGCCCTCGATCCGATAAGCGGCAAAAAAAAGCGGAATATTGAGCGCCATGTTGGTAAACCACACCGGGATACCCTGCGCCCCGCCATTTGCAGTTAAGTTTTTGATGATAATGGAAATACCCGAAAAGCCTCCGATAATCAGATGCATCGGCTCGTAGATACACTGAATGGCAACAGCTGCCAGACCGGTTCCCGCCAGGAGCATGATGCCATCCAGTAAATTCTGATATTTGTTATTTTTAATGATTCCTATTTTCAAGCTCGTCTTCTTCCCTGCCCTTTGCCGCTTCATACTTGTGAATCCCATCTTTTAAACGAGTCATCAAAAGCTTTCCCTGTAAGAAAGAGTATATGCGCGGCTTGCCTTTCTTGCTGATCTCACCAAGACCATACCAGATATTTGCATTGATCTTTTCTTTATTTTCCCACAAAAAATGTTCCTGCATCGGACTTTTCAGGACTGAGAGAATCACATCCGGCGTCGTTGAATTCATATGATTGACAACAGCCTCCCAATCACCGTTACAGTTGTCCACCGGATATTTCCCCGCAATCTGTATCTGCGGAAAATGATCTAACAGCAGTGCTTCGCAATTTGCCAGCTTTTCCTTGGTCTCGCCCAGCAAAAAGACATTTTTTCCGCCCTGCTCGATTCGTTTAAATAATTCAAAAAAGAAATCGTTCTCCTTAATCTCGGCCATTTTTTGTACATTGAGATCTCCGATCCCCTCACCATTCACTACCGAGAGTATCTCCTTTTCACCGATCAGAGCCATGTGCAGAGATCTTAGTATCTGCGCAAGCTCCTTATCTTTCTGGGCATCTAAAAGCATCTCCATGGAAACATTTTCAATGGTGTGCAGCACGCCCTCGGAAAGATAACGCTGTGCCTGCTCGACCGCTTCTCCCACTGTATTATAATATAGACCGATTCCCATAACTTCTACTTTATTTACCATGTTACACCTGTATGATTCCCTTTTTTATCAAAATTATACCAAAGAAGTATAGCAAAGAGTGTCGTGAATTTCAAGTTTTACTAAATTTTTATTTGTCAACCGATTTTGGAAAAAAATTACAAAAAGTCAAATCTTTATGAGTTGTGAACAAAACATAGATTCGATTTTTGTTCTGTTTTCTTTTGTACCTTTGTGTCAAAAAATTGTGGATAATGTGAATAACTCCGTGTATAACTTACATTTTCCAATTTTCGACAGTTTTCACATGTGGATAACTTGTGGGATACCATAGTTCTCCTCCGCTGCCTCCATCACCGCGCCATTAATTTTTGTGCATTTTGTCTAGCCCACAGTCCGCCGCTATCTCTGCCATATCATAAAACAGTTCCATATCACTTTTACCATAACTGCGGTAAAAATACATCATAATCTCCTCCACTGTCCAGTCAGCGTCGCCCTGTTTTGCACCATCCTGCATAAAAATCCTCTGCATGCCGCTGTAGCGGACTACAATTCCCCTATCCTGCAGCACTGCATAAATAGAGCGGTCCAACAGTTTCATCGCCCCTTCGCGCTCCGCAACCGTCATCCTGCCCTCATCTTTTGTCTTGGCCGTAAACATCACCACCTGTATCTTATCACTGCCGTTCTCCGCCACACGCACAATAAATTCTTTCATCCGCACAAAATCGTCCTGCTGCACCACGTTCACGCCCGCATCTTTTTCGCCGCTCGTTAAGGCAGCGACGATATTCTCCAGGTCAACGCGCGATACTTCATCCCCGCTCTCATCGAGCGAGCGATAGAAGTAATAATTTGTTCCCGGCAGCTGCTTGACATGGTAGAGCGCACGATCCGCCTCTAAAAGGAGTAAGGACAGATCCTGCCCGTCCCTGTCATGCCTGGTAATGCCTATCGCGAGAATAAACCGTTCGATCAGTTCATCCTCCCGCTCACAGCGCTTTGCCTCCTCAAGTACTTTCTCCACCATTCGCTGTATTTCTTCCGTGCCGCTTTTATCCGGCACATAGCAGAGAAATTCATTGCCCCTGAAACGGCAGATGATCGTCTCTTTTGACATCACGCGCAGAATCCCGGCAAGCGTTTGCAGATGGTAATCCCCACGCCGAAAGCCATACTGCTGGTTGATATGATGCATCTTCTCTACGCTGACTAATAGCAGCGCGCCTCGGCTCTGGCTCTGTTTTAACTGTTCTGCGATATAGTGCTCTCCAGCACTGCGCTTGTAGACCATGGTAATTTCATCCCACTCCGAATTTTCACCGGGACTCACCTGCGTCGTCATAATCCTCTGTAAAAGCTTATTGCCTGCGCCCGCGAGCATTTCATGGTCGTCTATATTTCTCTGCCACTGCCAGGGCATATCATGCTCGAGATATTCTAAAAAGGCATCCGTAATCTCCGGGTCAAACTGCGTGCCGCGGCACCGGTTGATCTCCTCCATCACTTTTTCACGCGCAAGCTGCCTGCGGTAGACGCGGTTGGAACTCATGGCGTCATAAGCGTCAGCCAGCCCGATAATCCGGGCAATCAGCGGTATTTCATCCCCCTTAAGGCCGTTCGGATACCCCTTGCCGTCGTAGCGCTCGTGGTGATATTTGGCTCCCACCTCAAGCCCCTCGAGAATACCGATATCTTTTAAGATTTCACCGCCGATTGTCGTATGGCGTTTCATCAGCTCGTACTCGGCATCGGTCAGTTTTCCGGGCTTATTGAGCACCGCATCGGGTACACCGATCTTGCCAATATCATGCAGCAGGGCAATATAGCGCACATTCATGATCTCCGCCTCACTCATGCCGATGCGCTTGGCAATCTGCGCGGAATAATCCGAAACCCTGCGGGAATGTCCCTGTGTATAGTCGTCTTTGGCGTCGATCGTATTGGCGATTGTCTCGATGGTCTGAAACGTCATGCGCTGAATCTGCTTAGACTTTTCGTCCAGCATGGCGACATACTCGCGGTTTTGTGTATCGATTGCGTTGTAGAGACGCGACGCGACAAAAGACCCCGCAAAACACAGGGTCAAAAGCGCTACCTGAATCTCCACGTCGCGGCTGTTTTCCAGTGTAATTTCATGCCGCAGCGCACGCCAAACGATAGCTGCGAGATTAACTGCCAGCGCCGCCGCACCGGTGCCCAGTATCAGTCTTGGCTGATGATATAAGATCAAAAAAGACAGCAGCGGCAGAATGTAAGTGAATACCAGAATGGTATTGGCGGATGCCAGAACAAACAAGTACATCACAAAATAGCCGATCACGATACAATAGCGCAGGGAATGGCAGAGCGGATTCCTGCGGTAGATCAGCCAGCACGTCAGCGCCGGTATCCCCGTGGCAAACATGAATACCATTACATAGGCAATGGTCCGCTCTCCCTTTAACACTTCACCCAGATATGCCACAAACAGCACCAGTACAATAACCGTCCACCCGATAATTAAATCTCTGTTTAGTTGCTTTTCCTTTGAATCCATGACTACTCCATCTAGTTTACAATACTCGCTCTAACGCTTCCACGACGATCTTTAGCGCCTTGATGCGGGCATATTTTTTATCTACCGATTCTAAAATATGCCAGGGCGCATAGGAAGTGCTAGTCTTTTGTATCATCTCGTCCACAGCCACCTCGTACAAATCCCATTTTTCACGGTTGCGCCAGTCCTCATCTGTAATCTTCCAGCGCTTTTCAGGCGTGTTCTGCCGGTCGTTAAAGCGCAAAAGCTGCGTATCTTTGTCGATGTGGACCCAGAACTTGATGATCACGGCCCCCCAGTCGGACAATTCTTTCTCAAACTCATTGATCTCGTTGTAGGCGCGCATCCAATCATTTTCGCTACAGAAGCCCTCGAGCCGCTCTACCATGACCCTGCCGTACCAGGTGCGGTCAAAGATGGCAATGTGTCCCGTCTTGGGCAGTCTCGTCCAAAACCGCCACAGATAATGGCGCGCTTTCTCATGCGGTTGGGGACTGGCGATCGGATTCACCTCATAACCCCTTGGGTCGAGCGCCTCCGTCAAACGTTTGATGTTGCCGCCCTTTCCGGCCGCATCCCACCCCTCATAGGCGATAATCACCGGCACTTTCTTGCGGTACAGGCGGTTATGGAGATCACCGAGCCGCTGCTGCAGCCGTTTCAACTCTTCGCGGTAGACACCGTCCTCCAGCGTTTTGCTCTCATCCAGCGCGATATCAGCCAAAAGAGGCATTTTTTTCAACGGGAATACATTTTGCAGCAACGGAACTGCCATCGCTCTGTTTTCAAGAGCAATCGATATCCCCTGCGTCAATATATCGAGCACCTGAAGCCGTGTCCACGCCTTTGATTTGGCGTCAATAATGTACCACGGAGCCGATGGCAGATTCGTCTCCCGCAGATAGCGGTCAAATACTTCCATACACATCTCGTAGTGTTCATTCTGCCACTGATCGTTTTTGCTCACGCGCCATCTGGTATCCTTATCCTGCCAAAGACGCTCAATACGCTTTTTTTGCTCTTTGCGGGAAATGTGCAGGAAAAACTTCACGACCAAATATCCGTTGTCCGTCAGCTGCCGTTCAAACCTCCTGATACTCTCGATACGCTTTGTATAGTCCTCCTCCGAGATCTCGCCCCGCAGACATCCTTTCGTCACTTCCCCCATCCAGCCGGAATCCATAAATTCAAACTTTCCGGCCTCCGGTATCTGGGCAAAATAATGGTACAAAAACGGCCTTCTGCACTCCTCCTTCGTCGGAGCCTCCATCGACGCCACCTTAAAAATTCTAGGGTCAATGTCCTTAATTGTCTGCCCGATCAAAAACCCCTTTCCTGCCGTACCCCATCCCTCAACCAATACCAGAACCGGAAGTTTCTTATCTTTTACCAACATCTGCTGCGCCGCAAGTTTTTTCTGTGCTGCCGCGAGCCTGCTCTGCAGCTCCTCCTCTTTCGGGACCGCCGGTTTCGTCCAATCTTTTAACATACGCGCTACCTTCTTTCTATCATCCAAAAATTGCCTGTCACTCCGTTGTTACTCCGTCCACATTTATGGTTTCAGTATAAAATATTTTCTTGATTTTAGCAAACAAAAAGAGACAGAAAACCAAATTCGTGATTTCCTGTCCCGCTTCTTTTGTCCATAATAATATAAAATAAGTATATTGCGGCGCTTATTTACAAGCTGCTTCGCAACTTGAGCTATGCGTATCAATGGCGCAGCTTTTTAAAAGGCTAAGCTTCGGCAAACATCTGAATACGGCTGGTCAGATCGTCTACCTCGCGCATGATGGAAGAATACATCTCCCACTCTATGCCCACCGGTGACATATGCGGATGCTCCTGTTTCATGCGATAGGCCTGCACCAAAAGACTTCTTTTGTTCTGCTCCAATTCGACAAGTTGCTCTCTGCTCATCTTTTTATATGTCTCCCATCCTCTTGTTTTACGGCACCAGTTATCCGGACATTTCATACGTTCTCCAGCATCAACCACATGATGTCGTATATACACAAGACATATGATAGCATATCTTGTAGAAATTGGAATCCCTAATTTGTAGTCATTTTATACAAAAATTTGCATAGTATTTGAGGGGTTTGCCTATTTACAAGCTTATTTTTATTACTTTTTTACAATTGCATTAAGGTTTCCAGCGCACGATTTTTCACAATACATTCTCCGTGCTCTACAACATACCCCAACTGCCCATTGTCCGAAAGCCTGTTCTCGTCATACTCCACGGAAGCAAATGCAAAGCGGCGCATCTGGCGTTTGGTGAAACCTGCAAAATCCAAAAGCAGAAAATAACTGCCCTCCAGTTTATATAGGCTGCTTGCCGGATACTTCCCGTCAAAGCACACGCGAATCATATCCACAAGGTCGTCTAAATCTTTAAACAGAAGCGCACAAGTCATCACGCCTTTGGGGTACGCCTTTTCGTGCTCCTTTTGCTCCTCTTTTTCTCCGTGCAGCGACTGGCAGTAGTCATCCAAAAATTTTTCGATCGTCTCCTGGCGCTCTTTGCTTCCTGCCTTGCGCAGCTCCTCCATGCGCTCAGGATTTAACTGGCTCATGAGATGATTGACCGTCTCCATCAGGCTTTTAAATGACACCTCCGACTCGCCGCCAAAAGTAATCGCCATGCTGTGATCCTGCAACAGCTCCGCCTTAACCATCGGCGACATCTCATCCATGCAGATATCTCCCTCGGCCTCCACTTTGTCTATCACCAGATGCATAAACTTTTGCGTCATCTCACTGTCGGCGATGATATCGTCGATCTCAAAGCCCATCTCCTGAATCTCCGCCTCCGTCAATGCACAGCGAATCTGGTTTTCTCCAATACGTCTAATTTCCATATGTACCTCGTTCATCTTTCCGCGCCATATGCCTGCCACCCTAAAAGTTCACTTATATTTCGTGTAATTATTATCGTATTTTTCCTTGCATTTGTAAAGCCCCATTCGGATTGTTTTGCATGATAATCGTTGGGGATTAGGGGAAAATATTCCATCATCAAAGGTTGCCGGGTTACCGTTCCAATTTCACACTTATTTCATAATCCATTTCTTTCCGCCTCTTCCATTTAATGATTTATTCAGTAAGACGATGAATTGCCTTTCAATATGCTTTATCCATTTCCTGCACACATACGAGAAATTAAGGATAATTCTAACCGCTGCGTAACTTACCGCCGCGCTTCTGACTGATACGCAAAAAATTAGCCGTCCTGCCCTAAAAAGCTGACGACTATTTTTAGTTATGTATTTACCGGGACGAATAAAGCGCTCACCTATCCGGCTGTCTTGTCAATCAAGCCCTCGCTGCTCCTAAATTAAAAGAGCCAAGTCTCAACAGACTTGACTCTTTTCGCATAAATGAGGCATCGGGGATTCGAACCCCGGACAACTTGATTAAAAGTCAAGTGCTCTACCGACTGAGCTAATACCCCTAATTGTATGAGCTGGGCTAGCAGGATTCGAACCTGCGAATGCTGGAATCAAAATCCAGTGCCTTACCGCTTGGCGATAGCCCAACATGTTCGCTGCCCTATCGCAACTAGGGTGGATACAGGGATTCGAACCCTGGGCCTCCAGAGCCACAATCTGGCGCGCTAACCAACTGCGCTATACCCACCATAAAAAACGTGCTCGAAGGGATTCGAACCCCCGACCCACGGCTTAGAAGGCCGT
>CAJTYI010000033.1:0-18184 GCA_910584215.1 uncultured Roseburia sp.
ACGTGTATCATAGCTGGATGCCCCAAAGGCACGCGCTAAGTACCTCGGGATTTGTGATATTGAAGAAAAAAGCAGAGACTGTGGCGCCAAAGAGACGATGGATGCCGCTTTCACTCATAGGAAAAGAAAAGTTACTATATTTTTGATAGAATAAATATGCATCCAATATTCATAGGTATTCATCCAAACAACTAGGCTAATAACCTATACTCTATTGCCTGTTCTCGAGAAAGTACAGGATGGCCTCATAGATTCCCTCCGCCGTCCTCCGCTGATACCCCTGCGTCTGCAATAAATCAAGCTCCTCCTGATTCGTCATAAAGCCGACCTCAATGAGCGCCACCGGCACCTGACTGTTTCTGATAATATAAATATCATTGCCCTTAATCGTGCCCAACGCACGGCTGCCCAATGCCTCCGTCACCTCGCGCAGGCAAATTTCTGCCAGCCACTCGCTTTCCGCCGACTCCTCGTTATACATGACCTGCGTTCCTTTGGTAGCAGACATACGCCCGTTTCCGAGCGAATTATTATGTATGCTGATAAACAGATCGGCGTCCAGCATGTTCGCCAGCTGCACGCGCTGCTCAAAGGTAGGGTTGCCGTCATCGGTTCTGGTATAGTATACGCCGATATTATTGCTATTTTGCTCAAAAATTTGTTTTAGCTCTAAGACGATCGCGAGGTCGATGTTTTTTTCCATCACACCCTGCTTAGTGGCCCCCGGCGCTTTGCCTCCGTGACCCGCGTCAATCACTACTACTTTATCATAGACTTCCCGCGGTGTCAAAAAGTCAAAGTAATAATAGGCGTCGTCAAACTTCATGTCGATCTCATAGACCTGATCCAATCCGATCTCGACCACACCTGCCCGATTCCCGGTTTCCTCCTCTTTGTCCATCAGCATATAAGAAAGCGTATCAATATGGTTACTGCTCCCCAGCACAGGATAACTGTCAAAATAGCCGCGCGGCACCTTTGGTATCTCGATGCGCAGCCGCTGTGTGACATAATCATTTGTCACCACAATGCTGCCGCCGTCCACCCCCTGGGGCAGCCTAAGCTTCAGTTGGTTTGACTCCTCCCCCGATACCGGTTCCTCCACAATGGCAAGGCTTTTCATCTCCACCTGGTTTTCCTCATACTCTTCTTCCGCGGTCCGTGCCTCCATAGCCTCCACATGCCTCGCCCGCATTTGCGGAAAATATGGCAGTGCCACTGCCGTCACCAGCGTGCAAACGCCGATCACAATCACCGCAAATTTCAACGCTCTCTCTTCCATTCTTCCCTCGTGTACAACTTTCCAAAATTAACTAAACGCCTTTATCAGCACTCACTGATTTTTACTAAACGCCTTGATGCAGAGATTACACTCCTGCGTCTCATCCACACTGCTCCATTTCCTCCCGTTGGCGCTGATGTAGCTCTCCCCGTCGGTTAAGTCCACGCTCTGCGTCATCTCGTCGGCCACATATTCGATCGCCATAGGGTGCACGGAATTGGGCGTCGTAATGTGCAGCACTACCGCATAGCGCTCTCCAGCCTCCAACTGGATACCCTGATTGAATGGAATCGTATAGTAACCGGTATTGGCAAGCTTGCCCGACGCTACCGGTATCATCTCCGCAAACGAATCCGTATCCACAAAATTGCGCACGACAAAAAGCTCGTAGGTAGAATCTTTGCCGGTCGCATAAAAGCTGGCAGCCGCAAGCTGCTCCTGACCGTGGGCCCGAAACACATTGGCGCCGTAGATGGTTTCTTTATTATACCCCAATTGTCCCACCCAGCCACACAAATCGCTCTGGTAAATATTGTCGTAATTGCTGGTATCTTCCACTTTCGTATAAACCACGCTGTGGGAACCGATGTTGGTGTCAAAATAAGAGATATAGAACACACCGTTCTCCCCAAACTCTTCTCCCCAGCTGTTTTGACAGATAAACGCCCCGTCGCCCTCGATATCCACGGTAAAATTCTCTTTCGGATAATGATCGTCCCAGCCGATAATCACCACGTCATGGTTCGGCTTTTCTGTGCCGATATAACAGTACGCGTTGTTTCGTTTGCTAAAATACGGCGATTCAGAGTGGGAACTGCGCAGAGCATTGTAAATGGAGGTCTGAGCGCCGCCATACAAAAACACAGCTTCCTTGATTTTCTCATAATCCTTGCCCTCGATCACCTGCATTTCCTGCACGTGCTTGACCGCCGTGAGGGTCGGGTCTGTTTTATCATCGCCATAAGGGTCATCCGCCTCATAGACAGGTCCCTTCCAAGCCGCCAGATACGCCATTCCCATGGTGTACTCGCCGCCATCTTTCTGTGTTAAATTAAAACCGTTGCACAGCGTCATATGATCCGCCGAATACTGCGCATCTTCCTCGGGAAGCAGCGCAGACTCCATCGCGCCCAATGTCGCAAATGCCCAGCAGGTGCCATAAGCGCCCTGGTCGCGCACTTTTGCCACTCTTCCCCTCTGCCGCAGATCGTATTTTACGGGAATAATCGAGCTGACTTCCGACGTATCCAGCGCGGACGCAAGATTGCGGGAGATATCCCAGCTGTAAGAGTATCCCAGATAATTGGAAACATCGGTGAGGCTGACATAATACCTCCCATCCTTTTTTGTAAAACGGGAGTTGACCTCCTGCGGCTCTCCGTTTACCAGTACTTCGTCCATATCGAGCGTAAATAGCAGCTCATCGTTTCGCTTTTCGATCAGCAGCCTTTTATCGTCATACATATGCACACTGCATTTGAGCGCCTCGCGCAGCATATTCACAGGCAGCATCAGGTTTAAGTTCTGATCCATATAAAAAGGTATATTTTCGTTGGTGTACTCGTTATTGTCGATCGTGAGCGACAGCATATTGTCATTGACGCTCGATGCGATCAAGGGATTCCAAACCTGCTCTTCCAGCTGTGCGCCGCGAAACTCCGCCACCGTGCCATTGCCCAGGGAAACCGTGTTAAACTTCATAATCACTGCGACCGCAAGCAGCAGCAGAAATAATATATAACGTTTTGCATCTTTCACCGTTTATCTCTCCTCGCTTCTCCGTTTCGGTGGCTTCGCGCCCATAAACTGGTAAAAATAAGTCTTTAACATGCCATTGTATATCTTGCGGTTTTTGTCCGCTTTCCTTCCGATATATCGCTCCGCTTCCTCATAACCGGTAATCATGCACAGCGACCAGTCCTCGAGCGCCCCGTAAACCTGTCCGATCTCACGGTACAAATCCGGCAGATTGGCCTTGTCCTCTAACCGCTCGCCGTAGGGCGGATTGGTGACGATAAAACCATACTTTTTGGGATGACGCAAGTTCGCCACCGGGCGCTGCTGAAAATGAATCAGGTGATCGACCCCCGCCCGCTTAGCGTTTTCCCTCGCAGCATGCACGACATCGCCGTCAATGTCATATCCCTGGATGTCGACATCGACCTCCCGATTGACCATCTCCTGCGCTTCTTCCACACAGTCCACCCAGAGCTGTCTGTCAATGATGTTTGTCCACTGTTCGGCTGTAAACGCACGGTTTATGCCCGGCGCAATATTGGCTGCCATCATCGCCGCCTCGATCGGAAAAGTTCCGCTCCCACAGAATGGGTCCACCAAAATCCGGTCTGCCCGCCAGGGCGTCAACATCAAAAGTGCCGCAGCGAGTGTCTCCGTGAGCGGCGCCTTGCTCGTCATCGTGCGGTATCCCCGCTTGTGCAGCGAATCCCCCGACGTATCCAAGGTCACCATGACTTCGTCTTTCAGCAAAAATATCCGCACCGGGTAAGGCGCCCCGTCCTCCGTGAACCAGTCTTTACCATAATGCGCTTTCATGCGCTCCACCATAGCCTTTTTAGCAATAGACTGGATATCCGAAGAACTGAACAGTTTACTCTTGATGGAGGATGCCTTTTTCACCCAGAACCTGCCGTTTTCCGGTAGATACGACTCCCATGGAATCTGTTTTACTCCTTGAAACAGTTCCTCAAATGTCGTGGCGTGAAAACGGCCTGCCAAAATCAGCACGCGCTCTGCCGTCCTAAGAAAAATATTAGCACGGCAGATTGCCTCGGCATCCCCTAAAAACGTAACTCTTCCGTCCTCCACCTGTTCGATTTCATAACCCAAATCATAGATTTCTCTTTTCAGTACCGCTTCGAGGCCAAAATGGCAGGGCACTACCAGTCGATATATTTGCATGCATCTTCCCTTTCGTACTGTCCCAAAAACATAACTCGATGTTTTTCGAGATTTTTCTCATACTGATATCTTATCTGTTCTAATTTTGCATGTCAACATACTTTCGCATTGCGGTGGCTCCCCCGTTGACGGTATAGACGCGATACCCCGCTGTCGCCAGCCGCCGGGCCGCCATCAGACTGGTTGTTCCATGTTCACAATAGAGAACCACCGTGCGGGATCTTGGGATTTCCCTCATCCACCGCTCCATTTTATCATAATCAAACCGATATGCTTTGGGATAATGGAACTGCCGATATTCGTCCGCCTCACGCAAATCGATCACGATCGCCCGCTCTTTGCGCACCACATCATTCATCTGCTTCGGATGCAGCATCATAAACCGCATAGGCAAAACCTCCCATACTATAAGCATTTACTATCACGGAACCGCCAAAACAGTTTCCCATGATAGAAGAAAACAGATTACAAAGATACTTTGTAATCTGTCTTCTGCTAACATCTTATGCAGTTGTCTGAAATTGGTGAATCAGATTATCGCGCGCTGTTGTCAGCTGCGTCTCTTCCACAGTTAGACGCATTGCTTGCGTTGGATGCACTGTTCTTATTCTGTGCATTCTTTGTGGAATTCGATGCGTTGGATGCATTGCTTGCATTGGACGCGTTGTTCGCGTTGGATGCATTGGAACTCTGGTTCTGTGCGTTTGTTGCGTTTTTAGCCATAATATCCTCCTAATCCGGTATCTGATGATACCTGTTTGATACAGGCATAGTATTTGACAAAACGCAAAAAATATACGCAAAGATTATAAATAGTAAAATTCGAGGTTTGCTTTCAGCTCATCCGTGATCGTGCCGCCGGCTTTTTGATATTTGTCATACACACCGGCAAACCGCTGTGCCTTCTTTGCCGCCTGCATTTTGTAACGGTTTAAGGCATTCTGATACATGGGATTGCTGGTAAGCTCCTGACGTATCTCATGCACAAACGGACAATAGACAAGCAGGATTTCGCGCGCCACCTTGTTGAGACGGAAACTTCCGCGCGATTCATACTTAATCCAATTTTGATAATCTTTGACAAACACTTCACGGTAATTATTTTTGCCGTGCAGCAGCGCAGTTCTGATCTTATCTTTGACCTCCGGCGAAAGATCGGAATTTTTGCGGTAAAACTGTAGATAATCACAATACTCTGATGTCAGGGAACGGTCTCTGATATCATTCCAGTGCACACCCTGAATACGGCGGCAGATCTCCCAGCGGTAGCGCGCCGTCGTCTCGATCATCATATCGTCAAGGTCAACAACGGTAAAGATCGGCAGCATATAGCGGGCGGACGTGTCTTTCTTCACTCCCGCAATCTCCTGCCACATCTGCGCCCTCGTTCCGGCGTTCGGCATCAAAATCACATCGGGCAGTACCTCTTTTTGAATCATCTCGGCATTGATGCCCCGCTCAGGATCGGAAAAGAGGATTTCACGATAAAATACAGAAAAATCTACCTTGCGGATCTTATCGATCGACTCCTGCACTCTCTTTGCGGTGACAAGCATTTTCTCGACGGAATTGATAAAATCAACGTGACACAGAATCGGGCAGAATGTGGAGAGCTTGCCGTATGTCACACGGTTACCCGAGGTAAACATATTCTGAATCTCGTACTTGATCTTCATTTCCTTGTTGTCCATATAAGTTTTGACCTGCTCCGCGGTGATCTTACCGTTCTTGCGCAGATCGGCCAGGTAACCCGGATAATCGAGGTCAAATTCGTTTTTGGACGGCTCGTTCTTGCCATCGTATACGCTCTTTAACCATGTAAAGATCGTATAGACATGCTCGGAATTGCATACGTCCAGATGCTCCGTCAGATCATAGAGCGTGTTGGCGCGCTCCTCGCCGACCATCTGCACATCCATGAAGCCAAAATTCAAAAACATCTGCACGATCGGCGTCAGCTCATTTTTGTCCTCCATGGCCCGCATAAACACTTTATAGTAAACGTCATAAAAAATATTGGTGAGACTTCTTCTCATTTTTCTTGTGGCGTCGTCCGTCGCCAGAATATCCGGCAGATCGCGATATTCTTCCACCTGCTTTTTAATATCTTCTATCTGCTCTGACTCCACACCGGCATAAGTCAGGATATGTACCAGACATTCTTCCGGTCCCTCCTGCCAGTCGCTGCCCGCCTCATTCTCCTGGCCGTCTGCCGCCTCATTCTCCTGCGGCGCCGCGGTAAAGTCATAGCCTTTGTAATCCTGGATGCGCGCGGTTACCAGCTTATCGTCATAGATACCGATCTTTTGTATGATCTCCGCCATCTTTTGCATGGACTCATGCAGCGGCGTGGTATCACAATTATTTCTCCCCGCCTGTACGGTCAGGTCAAAAAACAGACGAAAAAGGTCGTTTTCTGACTCCGCCAAAAGAATATCTTTGTTATACTTCAGATAATCCACCATCTCGATCAAACCCTGCGCCACACGGCGGCTCTGATAACCCGCCTCCATCATAGCGCCGATACAGAGCGCATCGTCGCGCTTCATAAGACTCACATAGTCCTCCAGATAGCCCTTCATCAGGCTGGCGCTGTTGTTGACTTCCCAGTTTTCCGCCTTGTGCACCATCTCCAACGGTTCAAAGTTGCTCATGCGGTTGAAATTCTGGGCGCTGATGCGGTATTTGGTACAGAATGTCGTATAATTGTTATAGGTGTTCTCAACAAAGGCATGGAACTGGCGCACCAGTCTGGAAAAACCTGCATAGGACTCCAATAACTTCTGACGCTGCCGGAAAGCCGCCCGCAACAGAATATCGCGGATATTTTCTTTTCCTGTCATAATCGGCAGCAAGTCATCTGCCCCGCGAAAAGCAAATGCTTCGAGCACGGTATCCTGTCTTGCCACATAGTCGAACAGATAGCGTCCGCTTTCAGAAATACCAATCAAAGCCCCTTTCTCTAGGAGAATCCTTGTATAAGAATTCATCTGTATCACAGAGCCCTCCGCGATCAGATACCATCTTTTTACTTCATCCTTTTGTTTTGCAATGATCTGGTTCTTCTGCACCCTGATTTTTTGTGTGTTTTCCATGTTTACCTCCGGTTTTAATCCTTTCCATTTCGCTGATCTCGTTCCTGTTTTATGACAAGCAGAGCGCTAAGCAGCTCATTGGCCGCGTCCTCCTTACTCATCAGCGGCAGCTGCCGCTCCCCGTCCTCTGTGAGCAGTGTCAAAACATTGGTGTCCGTGCCAAATCCCGCTCCCTGCTGGCGCAGGTGATTGGCCGCTATCATATCCACATGTTTGCGCAAGAGCTTTGCCCTAGAATGCTCCAACATATGCTCTGTCTCCATCGAAAACCCGCAAAGTATCGTATCGCCCTTGCGCTCCCCAAGCGCTGCCAAAATATCTCTGGTCCGGCACAGCGCGAGTGCGGTTTCCCCCTCTGTCTTTTTGATCTTCTCGTCCGCCGTCTCTATCGGCCGGTAATCGGCCACGGCAGCCGCCTTGACAATCATATCCTGGTCTGCGGCGCGCTCCATGACGGCCTCATACATATCCTGCGCCGAGACGACCTTAACCACCTCCACAAACCGCGGCGGGTCTATGGATACCGGGCCGCTCACCAGGGTAACGGACGCGCCGCGAAGCATTGCCGCCTTTGCGACGGCGTACCCCATCTTACCCGTGGAATGGTTGGTGATGAAGCGCACTGGGTCTATGGCCTCCCTGGTGGGTCCCGCGGTCACAAGCACGTTTAGCCCCAGCATATCCTTTGGATACGCAAGCTCTTTTACCACATAATCTATCAGCTCTTCTTCCGACGGCAGCCGGCCGTCGCCCATATCACCGTTTGCCAGCATACCGCGCTGCGGGTCTATGATCTCATAGCCGTGCCGCCTTAACTTTTCTATATTTTCCTGTACAATCGGATTGTGGTACATATGATGATTCATGGCGGGTGCAGCCAGAATCTTACAGGTACATGCCATCACCGTAGTGGTGAGCATATCGTCCGCAATACCGCAGGCAATCTTTCCGATCACATTGGCTGTTGCCGGAGCAATCAGCACCAGATTGGCCTGCTTCGCCAGCGACACATGCTCTACCTGAAACTCAAAATTGCGGTCAAAGGTGTCGATGATACACTTGTTTCCCGTCAACGTCTCAAACGTCGTCGGCGTGATAAAATTTGACGCATGCTCCGTCATAATCACATGTACGTTGCAGTGCATTTTTTTTAACATTCTCGCCACATTCGGCATCTTGTATGCGGCTATGCCGCCCGTCACACACAATAAAACGGTCTTTCCCTGTAACATCACACTCTCCAAAAGTCTGTTCTATATTCCTATTTAATGAGAAAAAACCATCCGTCTTTAGAAACCCGGATGGTTCACATGCCGCAGACCGGAATCGAACCGGTACTGTATCACTACAACAGGATTTTAAGTCCTGCGCGTCTGCCAGTTCCGCCACTGCGGCAGCTGCGAGATGATGCCTTGCACATCAAATGGGCAGAGGTGGATTCGAACCACCGAAGCAATTTGCAGCAGATTTACAGTCTGTCCCCTTTGGCCACTCGGGAATCTGCCCATCTGCCAGAACTGCTGTCCTGACAAGTTAAAATTATATCATACGTCAATTCATTGCGCAAGTAGTATTTTGGGCACGCGTCAGCACAACCGCCGATTTTTTCTGCATCGTGATCCGAAGCCTGCCGTCTTTTACCGTATAGTCCTTGGGCATCAGGGAATATCCCGCCTCCATCGTAATCATGATGCGCACAAGCTCGGCCTCTTTTGGAATCCCGGCGGGCCATACGTTCAGATCGACCTCACGCTCCGTCTCCTCGTTGTTCACGAGGATTACAAACTGCTGGGCACTGCTAAATCTGCCGTAACACAGCAGATTGTGCTCTCCCTCCAAAAATACGAATGACCCCGTGCGAAGCGCCTCGTTATCTTTGTGAATCCGTATCATATCACGATGAAAATCAATCAGCGCCACGTCTTCCCGCCCCCACGGATACGTCCTGCGGTTGTCGGGGTCGGTAAAGCCGCACACGCCAGCCTCATCGCCATAATAGATGGTAGGCGCGCCGGGCCAAGTCATCTGCACCACGACCGCCTCCCGCAGCACCTCAGGGCGCACGCCCTCCGAGGCCGCCGCCGGGCCAAGTACGCTCGCGCGCCCGACCTTTCCGTTTGTCCTAGTCAGGAAACGTGAATGATCATGATTGGAAAGCTCGTTCATGGCACAATATAGCTGGGAAGTCTGAAAGCGCGTCATAAAATACCGCATGGTGTTCTCAAAATTTTGAATATCGCCCTTTAGATGCGGTTTCGCCTCATCACTGTGCTTGTCGACACCGGTCAAAAACCAGGTCAAAGGTTCCATAAAAGCATCATAATTCATGACCGTGTCCCACTGATCGCCCATGGCAAGCCAATCTTTCGGATCACCGTAGTGCTCGGCCAGAATAATGGCGTCTGGATTGGCATTTTTTACCACCTTTCTGAAATCACGCCAAAAACGGTGATTTAACTCCGGCGTATGGCCCAAATCGGCGGCCACGTCAAGCCGCCACCCATCGCAGTTGTAGGGGGGCGACACCCACTTGGCGCCGATCTCTAGTATATAATTGTACAGCTTTTCGGAACCCTCATAATTGAGCTTCGGCAGCGTATCGTGTCCCCACCAGCCCTCATAGGTGCGGTTATACGGCCAGGAGTGCCGATCCTGAAACACGAAAAAATCTTTATACTCGCTGCTTTTAGCCACAAACGCACCTTTGCCATAGGCATCGCTCTGTTCGTATATTTCTTCCCGGTCCATCCATTTATTAAACGATCCGCAGTGATTAAAAACTCCGTCCAAAATCACCTTCATGCCCCTGGCGTGAATCTCCTCCACGAGCCGGGCAAAAAATGCATTGCTCGCCTCTAGATTTCTTTTGTCCGTCACACGCTGGATATAACGCTCGGCGCGGCGGTTGTCGCTGATTCCCTCCGCCAAAAGCGCTCCGCCGTCGACGACGATCCTTCCATAATGCGGATCAATATAGTCATAATCCTGTATATCATACTTGTGATTGGACGGCGAGACGAACAGTGGGTTAAAATAGATGACCTCCACTCCGAGATTTTGCAGATAATCTAATTTCTGGCGCACACCTTCGAGGTCTCCGCCATAAAACTCCGCCACCGAAAAATCGGAAGGGCAGCGCTCCCAGTCGTCCATCTTTTTGCTGGGCGTGCGCAGATAAAAGTATTCGTTGTCCAAAACGTCGTTCGTCTCATCCCCATTGTAAAACCGGTCTACCAAAATCTGATACATCACGGCGCCCTTTGACCAATCGGGCGTTGCAAACCCCGGCATCACCCGAAACAGATATTCCGGCCGCACTTCCTTGCTGATGCCATAACGGTCAAAAAACACATGTAACAGACCGCTGGCCACCTCAAAGTAATAGCAAAACTCGCCGCTGCCCTGTCCCTCTTCCTCCATTTTGATTTTCACGGTATAAAAATCAAAATCGTTTTCCGTGCGCGTCTTTTTCATGCGATACTGACGTCCCCCGCTGCACAGCCAGACGATATCCACATTGTTGACGGCTGTGCGGAACGTGAATGTGACTTCCTCACCGAAATTGGGCTCCGCCGGGCTGCGGTACTCGGGTGTGCCGTCCGCAAACAGCGCCTCTTTGCGCAGCAGCTGGCGCATCTGCATGATATACTGCTGTATTCTGTTTAATTCATAGATCGAAATATCTTTTCCCATAATAAGCAATGATTCCTTTCGAGAAAATATGATAGTAAACGAACAGCCAACTTGCCGTTCCCTATAGATTTAGATAAAATAAAAAGACAGCTTTGGGGTTCGCTGTCTTTTTAGGAGAAAGTATTTTTACTATGGGGTATAGCAAAAACTATTAATGTATTGGGGGTTTTACAGCTATTATAATAGCATGGCCCAGCCAATAAGTGTGCACAAAGTTCACATATTTTACCCCGTCAGCTTGTACATTTTGTACAGTACTTTCTGCCTATATCTAAAAATCCAACTAAAAAAATGCACAAACAGCGTCGATTTTACGTCTCTCCCTTTATCCCTGTGCATATCGCGCCAAAAACTGTCTGGTCCGCTCTTCTCTGGGGTGCTCGATCACCTCCCGCGCATCTCCCTGCTCTACGATCACGCCGCCGTCCATAAATATGACGGAATCAGCCACATCCCGGGCAAATGCCATCTCATGGGTGACGATAATCATCGTAGTGCGCTGCTCCGCGAGTGAACGGATAACTTTTAGCACTTCCCCGGTCAGCTCCGGGTCAAGCGCCGACGTCGGCTCATCAAAACAAAGTATATCCGGCTGTAAGGCAAGCGCCCGCGCTATGGCCACACGCTGCTGCTGCCCGCCGGAGAGCTGGTGCGGATAATGATGCATGCGCTCGGAAAGCCCCATCCGCTCCAAAAGCTGCTGCCCATGCGCTTCGATCCCCTGTAGGATTTCCTTTTTGCGCTGTTTAAAATCGGGCTGTTCCTGTGCCAGCAACTGTTCGGCAAGCGTGACATTCTCAAGCGCCGTGTACTGCGGGAACAGATGAAATGCCTGAAAGACCATGCCAAAATGAAGCCGCTTTTTGCGCAGCTCTTTTTCGTGTTCTCGCACCGGCAACGCGGCGTCAAAGAGCGTCTCCCCCCGCACCGCAATACTGCCGCTGTTTGGCCTCTCCAAAAAGTTCAGGCAACGCAACAGCGTCGTTTTTCCCGACCCCGACGAGCCGATGATAGCCAAAGCCTTTCCTTCTTCGAGCGAAAAGCTCACATTTTCGAGAACCTTGGTGGCGCCAAAATGCTTTTCTATGTTATTTACTTCCAAAATCGCCATACCGTGCCCTCCTATCGGAAATAACCGAGTTTTCGCTCAATGTAATTAAACAGCAGTGTCAGTATGCCCACAAAAATCAGATAAAAAACGCCTGTATAGAATAATGGCCATGTCAGCCCCGCCGATTTCATAAACGAATATCCGGCAAACGTAAGCTCATAGGCCGCAATAATGCGCGCTAAGGAAGTGTCCTTTACCAGTGTTATGATCTCGTTTGACATGGGCGGCACCACACGCTTTACCATCTGAAGCAGCGTAATCCGAAAGAAAATCTGGCTTCTAGTCATGCCCAGCACCTGCCCGGCCTCGCGCTGCCCGACCGGGACGCCCTCGATGCCTCCGCGGAATATAACAGAAAAATAGCAGGCGTAATTGATGGCAAACGCCACCACGGTCGCCGTTATGCGCCCTGTCTCGTTCCCGCTCCAGATATTATGGGAAAGCCATAACCCCGGGCCATAAAAAATAATAATCAGCTGCAGCATCAGCGGCGTCCCCCGAATCACCCAGACGAGCACCTGTATAAAATAGCGCAGCGGCCGAAACTTACTCATCGACCCAAAAGCAAGTATAAGCCCCAGTGGCAGAGCAAAGAGCAGGGTAAAAATAAAAATCTCAATAGTGGTTGCCAGGCCGTTTAAAAGCGATTGTGTTACCGTCCAAAACATATTGTTCTCTCCTATTTTTTCGGGACTACAACAACCTGCGCATTATTACAGTATGCGTTCGTACATTCCATCGCCTCTGTCACTTCGGTCGTAAGTGTCATGCCATTCCAGATTACGTCAAGATTCTTTGAATCCAGCTCCATGATTTTATTGTCCCAGTCGATCACGACAAACTGCGCCTCAACGTCAAGTGCCTCGGCAACCTGTCTTGCCATATCCGCGTCAAAACCAATCCACTCGTCGGAACCGTCCTGATAATCCATCGGCGCAAAATCGGTGATCCCCACAATGAGGGAACCTTTTGCCTTGATGTACTCGACGTCACTGTCTGCGGAAGCCTCATAGGCGCACTCTTTCTGCTCCACCAGCGCATCCTGCACGCCATAACGCTCCGCTATTGTCCGCATCGTTCCGTCCGTATATGTCTCATAGAGCACCTGGTTAATAAAAGACGCCAGGTCGGACCCTTTTCTGCATCCAATCCCGTACTCTTCGGAAGTGAGCTCGTCTGTGTGCGTCAGATCGGGGTAGCTGGTTCCCTCGCCGATCATGGCTCCCGCCATCAGAAGATCAATGATCGCCGCGTCAGAAGTGCCCGAAGCGACTTCCATCAGCGCGTCGGCCTGGGAAGCCACCGAATTATATGCAAATCCTTTGTCGAGAGCCGCCTGCTCTCCGGCAGAGCCTGTCTCTACCGCATACACCATATCGGCGCCATCCCCGCTCGTCTCTTTGTCTCCACATCCAGCCAACAGAGCGCTAAAGCTTAAAGATAACGCCAGTGCCAATGCCAGTTTCTTTTTCATAAATCGTACCTATCCTTTCTGTTGCTCTTTGTTTATGCATAGTCAACGACAAAACTGTTTGTCTTTTGCTATTCATGTCACGTTAAACCGCCGGCTCTTAGAGCTGGCGCATGGAATATCTGCCGCGCGCAGCGCGCAGCGCATTGACAATCGTACCGACTCCCGCCAGCAAAAACAGGAAATAGCCGATCGCCAGATCGCCGTAAAATTCCGCGGTGATATCAAGCTCTTTCAGCAATGGAAACAGATTGCGGTAGAGCTCGAAAAACGACGCCTGATACCCCTCTCCTGAGAAAGCGATATACGCCTCCAAGGTCCAGGAAAGCTTGTTGGAGACAAAAATCATCAAAATGGAGATCAGACAGGATAGCAGGATACCTTTCGTATCGAGGGAACCGCCAAACTTCTCATATCCTTTCATCGACATTATGACCATCACCGCACCGGCAATACCCGCTATGTAACCGAGCCGGTAAATCACTACCCACAGAGCGACTCCCACCAGCGAGCCGAGCAGTGCGCCGATCAGCCCGGGCAGGACATGCGATTTGTTGGCAAGCCGCTGCTGTCTATCCGCCTCAAACTCGTTGCCCGCCTCCGTCTTGCAGTTCGCGCAAAGATGCATGGCCGTGCCGTTGATGTTGTAGGGCGTCACACCCATATTGGAGCCGCACATGCGACAGCCTGTCGTACATCCTTCCCTCTGAAGCTGCTCAACCACCGCATCAACAATTTTTCGCAGCCGCTCCGTCACTTTCTTGGCAAACCCTCCGTTGGCCACCGATAACTCAATATAATGCTCTTTCACAAAGAAGTTGGTCAGTTTTTTCTCTTCCTGCTGCAATTTTGCCAGACAGTCATTCATCCGATAGCGAAAATCCTGCCAAAAGTTCTCGTCTCCCTCTTTGTTGTAATTGATACTGATATAGTATCCGTTTACCTGTGTAGACATCTGTAATGTGACATAGTAACCCTTATAGGTACCGTACGCCAGATTTCCTTTTTCCTGAATGTTGCCTCCATCCAGAACTTTTGCATAAAATCCCATCTCACCACTCCTGTACTTTTTAATAAATCTTTATGAGAGCCGCGCTTATCCTATGCGGCCCAATGTGCCTTTTGTCCATCCCTGATGCCCCAAGCGTGTCTGCGGCCGCGCATCCCGGTCGGCATACATGATATACACGCCTTAACGATTGTACATAAAAAACGGCAGAAAATCAAGTTTTTTGTAGCGCCGCAACCTGACTTTTGTCACATTCTAGTGTACTGACCCGTTCATTTTCAGCTAAATGACGCAGAATGAATTTTCAGTCTACAAGGCGACTGAATGAGGCGATGCGGTGGCATCGTCGATTGAAGCCAACGTGGCAGATGGAAATTCAGGCAAGTCATTTGGCGAAATATGAACCGGTCAGTACACTAGGGCGCTATCGGTTATGATCCGCTCCGCTGGTTCATAAAAATAACCGGCACACACACTCATCCAGCTCTTTTTCCAACGCCAAAACTTTTGCGGCGTCAACCTTATCCCTGCGCATATTCTCGTGCAGTCCGACCGAGCGCGCCGCGATCTCGCTGTGAAGCACAGAAGCGCTGTCATATTTGGGAATGGCAAGATATTTTAAAACGTCGACGCCCCGGTTGGTCGCTATCGCGTATCCGTCAATCACCCGTATCACGCTCGGCGAATTGATGATGCCGCAGACATAATGCGCTTCCATTTTATCATACATGTCCAGCATGAGTACTTTAGAGTCAACCACAATCACCTTATCCGCGCTGAAAAGTTCGGGGTCTGCGCCCGGTATGCTCTCACTGTAATGTCCGACCACCACAGCAGCCATGCTCCCGGTCTGTTCTTTCCACAATACTTTATATGGCGCGTAAGTATAGGTACCCACATTGTCCAGCCGATAAAACGGATTCCTCTTTTCGTCAAAAAATTTACCGTTCTTCTTTCTCGTCTCTAACAGTTCCTCCCTGTAATATAACAGCCATTCATAGGTCTTGGGCGCACTTTGCGCCAGCTCCCCCTCCGGTATGCCGTATTTGTGCTCGCCAGTGTGCGGAACCAGCATATACTCATGGGATTTTACCCGCCACCTGGCAATGTTTCTTCCGCCCAGCATAGGATAAACATGCGTCTCCTCAATCCGCCCGCTGTGTTCTCCCTTATCCTGGATATCCTGCCTGCGCGAACGTGACATATCATTGACAATCTCCAGATAGCCCTCCCCATCTCTTCTTGGCTGCTTTAATATATAAACGCCTTTGGCCCCTGCCGGTTCGATTCCCTTGCGCCCCTTATACACCCGCTCTTTGGCGCAATCCAACAGGCGGTTGGCAAACTTCATATTCTCTAGTGTCAGCCAAGCCGACTGCCGGTCTTTTTGGTCAACAGGCTGCGCGCTGACCACATGGCTTTTCACCATCCGCTCTACCTGCTGCCAGGACGCATGTGTGTCAATCCGCGTCTTACCGCCCAACTGCTCAAAAATCTGATACTGCGCCATGGGATAAACCATTTTTTCGCTCTTCCTAAATGCGATCGCCACGGTAGCAATTGTAAAAAGCTTTACTTTGGAAAAATCATGTACACATTCCACCGCAAACGGCACATTTTGTCCATTTCTGACAATGGAAAATTTGCGAAAACCTTCGCCGCCCTTGGTCGATTTCAAAAAAGAAGCCGGAAGCAAAAACACCATCGCCGCTTTGTTTTTCAGGTATTGATCCATGGCCACATATGTGACTGCCATGGCAAAATCATCATGCGTCGTCTTTTTGTCATAGGCGCTTTTTTCAAATACGCCGTAACTCTGCCAGATCGACAATGTCCTCTCGCGATAACTCTTACTCATCGCTTTCCAGGCAATCCACGGCGGATTACCGACGACATAGTCAAACTTATCCCCGATCATGACCGGCGCAAAACTGTTTTTAAATATGATCGGCCAAAACGAATCCTGCCCAGCCATATGATACTTATAGATACTGTCAAACAACTTATGTACAATTTTTTCGTCTTTTTCCTGTATGAGCTGCTCCCCCAGCACCTGCTGATAAAAATTTTCGTACGCATACTTGTGCTCTATGTAGAAGCTCAATTTATTTAAAAACTCATTTCCACTTTTATAATCTTTAAACTTCGGCATCTCAAATTTGTCGACGGACGTCTCTAAGCGCAAGATCTCGTCATTCTCCTCCGTGTAGACGACCGGCGCCAATATAGAATCCGCGATAAAGACCGGTATGCTGACCGCATCCCCAAAATATTCGTTGCAGTTATTATAATATGCAGAAAATATAATCAGAATATAATTTGTCTTGGCCGACACGACCGATATAGGATTGATATCAAACCCCACTATATTGCGCGTAATTTTTTCGATATCCTTTTTATCGATTTTCCACTCCCTTTCACTCACAATGCGCTTGATCGCCTGCGCCAAAAACGGACCGGAGCCTGCCGTCGGGTCCATCAGCTTCTTGTCAATGTCCCCCTCGTATCCGACCATATCTAAGACATGCTCCACAATCCAGTCGGGTGAAAAATATTCTCCCATCAGGTGACGCAGCTGGGCGGGAATCAAACCCATATACACTTCCTGCAAAATGTCCTGTATCGTTTCCGGTTTTAGCAGAAAGGTATTTAAGTCAAAGTAACTGATTTTTTGCAGGACTTCATTGACAATTTTCTCATCAAACGTAAGATTTTCTCCATCGGGCCGATGGTTGGTGTAGATAAACCACTCCAGAAAATGCGGCTCAAAAAAATTATCGACCAGGCGCTGCCTGCCAAAAAAGCTCTCGCCCGCGAACAAGCGGTCAATCGACGCCTTGTCCAGCCCCTGCTTGACCGTAAACATGGGGTCGATCAGCTGCGACAAAAAAGAGTATACCAGCAACTTCAAAAAAATGTTAAAAAATGTCTGCATGGAAAACAGATAGAGCTTACTGTCGATATTCTGGTTCTCATGAATATCATAGAGTTCCCGAATCTTAGATGATACCTCCGTAAAATCAGTGGCTTCCCGGTCCTCCCCGTACATAACGCCAAAGACCCGGTCCCATTCGCGATACAAGGTCCGCACGCGATTATTGATTTGATTGATATCATTCACATGCAGATCTATACAGCGGTAAATGGACAAAATACTGTCTCTGACAAATTTGTTTTTGGGATGCACCATCTGCGTTACATTGTGTTTATTGAGCGTCATCTGCTCACGCTGTCTGAGCAAAAACACTAATTTTTTTAATCCTCTGTCGAAATCCGTCATTTCCGAGCGAAACTCGACATTCAGCGGACAGGGAGTTTCTATATCTAATTTAGACGTGTTGAGCGCGGCTCTTTTGGTGCTCGGAACAAAACGCGCAAAAATAAAACGGTTGCCGTCAAACCCGACGCCGATCCCGTCCATCAACTTCTTCTCTGTCTTTTCCTTTTCCTCCCCAGGCACAAGCCCCGCATTGCTGATGATGTAATCGTACAGTCCATGGTCTCCGCCATGTTTGCGTCCATATAAAGCTTCCTCGCATCCCGCCTTTTTATCGAAATATTTCTCTTTCTTAAATTCAAATTGAATTTCCCGGAACGTTGCGTC
>CAJTYI010000033.1:18194-29005 GCA_910584215.1 uncultured Roseburia sp.
CGCCCGCCGTCAGGCGGTTTTCGCTCCGATAATCGCCCGCCCCTTGCGGGTTTATTTCATCCAAGATTGGTTTGACTATATCGGAATGAAAATGCAGTTGTATATCGGCCTCATTTTGAAAACGGTTCTTCTTAAAATTATATTTTAATTCTTGTAAATTCATTTCTTTTCCTCGATAAATCCTTCTCCGAATACTTCGCTGGTCTCAGTCAGCATCACAAAGGCCTCCTTATCCACCTCATGTACAATCCCTTTTACAATATACGCCTGCTTGCTTGAGCAGGCGCAGAGCAGCACATCTTTTTTCTCTTTCGTATAACTTCCGATCGCCGTGATGGCCGTAGACCCCCTGCCCGTGATCTGCGCTATCTTTTCGGCCACCGCAGCGCCGTGCTCCGTGATAACGATCGCCAGCGTCCCCGCTCCCATACCGTACATAATCTTATCGATCACCAGCGAAGTTCCCAGCGTAGAGATCAAACCGTAGAGCACTGCATCCACATTTCCGAATACCAGGCCCCCCAGCCCGATAATCACCAGATCAATCATCATGGTGACCACACCGATGGAAACATGCGGTTTTAAAGCCTTGACTGTCATGATAAGAAAATCTGTTCCGCCGGAAGAAGTCCCCCTCATATAAAACAGTGTCAGTCCCGCCCCCAAAAACATGCCGGCATAGAGCGCCGCCAGAATAGTCGAACCGGTGTAAGGCGTTGTATAAGGAAATATTACGTCCAAAATAATGGTGTTTAGAAGCATCGTGCGCACCGTTTTCATTAAAAAGTATTTTCCGACAAACTTGTAGCTAAATATGACAAACGGTATATTTAAAATCAAGGTAACGGTTCCGATCGGAAGAGCGCTGACATGATTGATAATCAGCGCCAACCCTGACAGGCCGCCAGGCGCAAAGTTCCCCATCCTGGCAAACGTGTAGATGCCCACGGCATACAATATACTCCCAGCGATATCGTAGACGACATCAAGCAGTGCTCTTTTTATTTTGGTGCGATTCATCATAGATTTCAAAGCTGCTACATTCCTTTTTATCAATATTTTTCCATCCTTTAATATAACATCTCCAAAATCGCAAAACTTATGAATACCGCTCTATTTTGTGCTCATCAGTTTAAGAGGAAGCGCGAGCAGAATAGCGCCGCCGACCATATTTCCCGCCGTCACAAACAGCATATGCCGCAAAATATCTAAGATTTTAATATCCTCAAACATCATCCATGCGATAGAAAACGTCCCCATATTGGCCACACAGTGTTCAAAACCTGCCAGCACAAAGGTCATGATAACGCAGAACATAATCACCATCTTTCCGCTCTCGGACTTAAGCCGTGTCCCCGTCCACACGGCAAGGCAGACCAGAAAATTGCACATAATTCCTCTTAAAAACAATTGCAGCGCGGGGGTCGCAAGCTTTCCATAGATGAAACTGCTGTAATAATCCATCAAGACTGCCCTAGAAGCGCCGCTGGCGATAAAGAGCGCTGACATAAAAGCCGTACCGATAAAATTGCCTATGTAACTTACCAGCCAAACACGGCAGACGTCGATAGCGGACACTTCTCTGTGGTAGAAGCCAATCGCCATCGTCAGATTGTTCCCCGTAAAAAGTTCCGCACCGATGAACACCACCAAAATGATGGCGATGCCAAACAGCAGAGCGCTAAACACCTTGCCCCATTCCGGCGTCACCGGATAGAGCACGGCCGCCGTCACGTTGGACAGCATCACCGCCACCATAATATAAAATCCCGCCATAATCGAGCGCAGCAGATACTTGCCGGCATGTTTACGGCACACTTCCGCTTTTCCGGAAGCAGCCTGTGAAACCTGATTAATGTCACTGATAAGCATAGCCTCTCCCATCCAATACTACTATTTTATCGATCTAATTCCCCAAAAACATCCCATCGCCGGCTGTCGGTTGCCCCACAGCCGCATACAGTTTTATTTTAGCATTTACAATTTGGCATTTCAATACATTTATGTACTTCCGGCCCGATGAAAAAAGTCGCTACTGTTCACACAGTAACAAAAGGTCCGAAACCGCAAAACCGATCTCGGACCTTTTATTCACAGCAGCGCATATCAAACGCGATACGCCGCTCACTTATTCTGTCAAAGCCTTATCTCTGCACTCTGGCGCCCGCGCCGCCCATAATGCCTTCCACTTCTTTTCTGCTAGCCATCGTGGTGTCGCCCGGCGTTGTCATTGCCAGCGCACCGTGCGCCGCACCGTAATTGACAGCAGCCTCCGCGTCACCGGTAGTCATCAGGCCGTAAATCAGTCCGGATGCGAACGAATCGCCGCCGCCTACACGGTCCATAATCTCAAGGCCCTTGTAGTCTTTCGCCTTGTACACCTCGCCGTCTGCCCAGCAGATCGCACTCCAGTCGTTGACCGTAGCCGTCTTTACCTCGCGCAGTGTGGTAGCTACCGCCTTAAAGTTCGGGTATGCTTTCGCAGCCTCGTTAATCATCTTCTTGTAACCGTCAAGATTGAGCTCTTTTAAGTCAGCATCATTTCCCTCAATCTCAAAACCGAGACAAGCCGTGAAATCTTCCTCATTGCCGATCATCACGTCGACATATTTTGCGATCTCTTTGTTTACTTCCTGTGCCTTTGCCTGTCCGCCAATTGCGCTCCACATGGAGGGGCGGTAATTGAGGTCGTATGACACGACGGTGCCGTATTTTTTTGCGGCCTTAATCGCTGCGATAACGGTCTCACAGGACTGCTCCGATAAAGCAGCATAAATGCCGCCGGTGTGCAGCCAGCGCGCGCCGAGCTCGCCAAAGATGTAATCAAAGTCGAAATCTTCCGGCGTCGCCTTGGAAATCGCCGTATTGGCACGGTCTGAACATCCCACAGCGCCGCGAATACCAAATCCGCGCTCGGTAAAATTGATACCGTTGCGGCAGATTCTTCCGATGCCGTCCGTCTTCATCCATTTGATGAGGGAGGTGTCAACGCCGCCCTGAAGAATAAAATCCTCCATCAACATACCGACTTCGTTGTCGGCAAACGCAGTGATAACGCCGGTCTTCATGCCAAAGCATCTTCTCAGTCCACGAACGACATTATACTCTCCGCCGCCTTCCCATGCACGGAACGATCTCGCGGTGCGGATTCTCCCCTCACCCGGATCTAAGCGCAGCATCACTTCGCCTAACGATACCGCGTCAAATTTGCACTCCTCTGCCGGTCTTAAATTTAAATCCATATGATACCTCCACTTTCCAGTCATCCGCAGATGACCCATTTATAATATAGTTTGCGCACCTGCAATGAACCGATGCATAAATCCAATTTTTAACATTATAACACGAAAACGGACCCACATTCAAGCACTTTCTTGGATAAGCCGTCACGCACATTTCTTGATAAGCCGTCACGCACCGCAATAGCTGCCACACATTGATACCTGTATGGCCATAGGTTTTTAGCGTATATGCCAAAATAGGATTGTACTGGCGCACTTTTTTCGCTATAATGTTTGTAGATTATGATATGACACAGCACAAGGAGACGCACATGCCAACGATCAGTCTATGTATGATTGTGAAAAATGAGGAAGAGGTTTTGGCGCGATGCCTCGAGAGCATCGCCGATTTGATGGATGAAATCATCATTGTCGACACGGGTTCTTCGGACAGCACCAAAGAAATCGCCGCCCGGTACACACACAAGATCTATGATTACAAGTGGATCAATGACTTCTCGTCAGCGCGCAATTATTCATTCTCGAAAGCGAGCAAAGAATATATCTATGCAGCCGATGCCGACGAGATTTTAGACAAGGAAAACAGGGAACGCTTTATGCGTTTAAAAAATGTCCTGCTTCCGGAAATTGAGATCGTGCGGATGAAATATGTCACAGAATCTGATTATGATCCCATGCTCAACTCAAAAAAAGAATACCGTCCCAAACTTTTCAAACGCCTGCGCACCTTTACCTGGATGGACCCTGTTCACGAGACAGTCCGCCTGACGCCGGTGATTTTTGACAGTGACATCGAAATCCTGCACAAACCCAAAAATCAACACAGCAAACGTGACTTCTCCATCTTTATCAAAAGTTTTTGTAGCGACGGGACGTTTTCTCCCAAAATCAGGCGCATGTATGCCAAAGAGTTGTTAAAAACCGGTGATTCCCGGGATTTTGCCGATGCAAAACCCATTTTTCTCTCGATATACCGCGATGAAATCGATGAGGAAGCGCGCAAAGAAGCGGCCTGCATCCTCGCGCACGTCTACCGCATGAACGACAACAAGAACGAATTTTTTAAGCTCACCATAAAAGATATGCTGACGACCCCCTGTTCGGAAATCTGCTGTGAACTCGGCCATTATTTCGCGAAAGAACAGGATTATTTGGAAGCGGCATTGTGGTATTACAACGCCGCCTTTGAGACGGAAAGCATTTTAGACATACACACCGGCGGCGACCTGCCGTTAAAAGGTCTGACCGAATGTTACCGGCAGCTTGTGGAAGCAGAAAAAGAGAAAATGCCCAACGACACTACTTTGATCGAACACTACCAAGCACTCTATGAAGAATACCGCCAGGCCGCCCGCGCCTGGAAGCTGCCCGTAGAGCTTGTATAAGCAGCCCAAATTCACGACCGTCCCGCGCGCTTGTTTTTGGCGGTGCGATAATTGCCCTAAGTATTGATACGCGCTATCGGCCGAGCGTTCCTGTGGCTAGCACAGAGCAGGGTTCGCTCAGGGTTATATCCTCCCCCTCGACTGTCGTTACGCTTCCGCCGGCTTCTTCCACCAGCAGCGCGCCCGCCGCGTAATCCCACGGTGAGAGCCGCAGTTCAAAATAGAGTTCCGCTCTGCCGCAGGCAATACTGCACAAATCGAGCGCGGCGGAACCGCTTCTTCTCACATCGAGAGCTTTTTCAAAATACTCAAAGGCCATCGCAAAAGACTTCTTTGCAAAATCAGTATGGTAAGGCGACGTCCCAAACAATACCAGTCCGCTGGCAAGCGGCTGGCGGGAGACAAAAATCTGCTTTCCATTTCGATAGGCGCCGCATCCCCGCTGCGCCAGAAACATTTCTTCCAGATAAGGATTATAGACAATGCCAAGCTCCGTCTTTCCGTCAAGCGTCATGGCCACGGAAATGCAGCTTGCATGATAATCTTTCATAAAATTCGTCGTGCCGTCAATCGGGTCGACGATAAACGCTTTCCCTGTCGCAACGGAGGCATGCGTCTCCTCTTCCTCCCCGACAAACACCGCGTCGGGTTCAATGCGCAGCAGCCGCTTTCGCAGTTCACTTTGCACCTGCCTGTCATAGGTAGTGACGAAATTGGCATGTCCGCTTTTTTCGTCCACCATGTCCGCACTGCACACGGCATGTTTGATGATCTGTCCGCACTGATATACTTCAAAGGCCATACGGGCTAAAGGCGACTTCATCAGCTGCTTTAACACCCGAATTTCCCGCTCCAGCCAGGGAATCGAAGTGAGCATCCCGGTTTTGATATGTCTGCGTTCCCGCTCTAAGACCGCCTCGTTTTGCTCCAAAGCCTCCGAAAGCGTCAAAAATACTCCCTGCATCTTTAACGCGCGTTCGTAATCATCAAGCTGTTGTTCTTCCCGCGCATCGCTGCCCAGACAGCAGACGTAGTAGTAAGACTGCATCTGAAAACAATCCCCGCTGCCAAAAATATCGTCATTCTGCTCAAACACCGTCCCCACACAGGGCCCGATCACAAGATCGCTATACCCGGTCTCCTCCCGCACCTCGCGCTTTAATGCTTCCCGGTTCGTCTCGCCGGACTCCACGCCGCCGCCCGGAAATTTGTAATCGCCTTGGTTGGAGGAAACCATCAAAACCTTTTGCCCGCAAAACAGGATCGCGCGCACCGCTCTTCTGGCAATCATGCCGCTGCCCTCTTTGTATGCATCCTGAATCAGAGAAAATTCAAACATAATTTAATTATTATCCCTCCCCGTTGTGTTCCCTGGCATCATGTCCCGCATACCTTCCTGGGCTGTATTGCCCTGCACGGCGCCCTCCATTCCCTCCTGGAGTGTGATATCCGGCATCACATGCCTTTCGACATCCGGGTCATCATAGACAAGATCGTTTGTACCCTCGCGCAAAATAATCCCTCTCGAGCCGGTGATCTTCACCGTCACACTGTCACCGTCCCTGACATCCTCTAAGCTCACAGCCACTAGCGACGCATTATAATATTTCGTGGGAATCTTCTCTCCGTTCACAAATACCTTGGTATTCTTGGTAAAATTCTTTCCCGCCACAAACAACAGTCCTCTGTCAAGGTCTCTGCGGAGCGACTGAACCGAAATATCCTCCACATCCATCATCAGCTCCGTAGCCGGGTACGGGTCTCGGCCGCCGTAAGCGTGGCGTTTGCCGTACAGGAGATCATACTGAAGCATTTCAAGGCCCTTTAGATAATCCTCATACTCCGCACCAACCTGATGATAGCTTAATATGGTTCCCTCATGAATGCCCGCCTGGCCGGTGATATGCGCAAGGAGCTGGTACGCGGACAGATCCGCCTCCTCTCTGGCAAGCCCCATGTTATTCCAGGTAATATATTTTGTCTTAAAAATGTCACCGGATTTCATATCCTCATTTGTGAGGCCCATCGTGGGCAGATGATCGCCGAAAAATACGATGATCGTGTCCTCCTTCAGCTCGTTTACCGCTGTAATCAGATCACCGATAAAATCGTCAACCTCATGCATCATATTCACATAGTATTCCCACTGGTTATTCTGACTTTCGGTTGGCGCACCGGATACCCGAATGGCAGGATTTTGCAAAATTTTCTCCTCCGGGTAGTCACCATGCCCCTCCACCGTGATCGTATAGACAAAGTCAGGCTGGTTTTCGGTCGCAGTCATCGACTTTATCGTTTCTTTTACCAGCACATCATCGGTCGGCCATCCGCCGTTCGGCGTATATTCGGTGATATTCATCAGCTCCTTGCTGGTAAAGCTGTCAAATCCCATCATGGAAAACGCATTATTTCTGCTGTAGAATGTTGCGGTATTGTTGTGCACCACATGTGTGCCATATCCGATGGCTGACAAATCCGATGCCACGCTCTCGCAGTCCGTCTGCTTTAAAATGGTCTTATAAGGGTATTCACCCGTGCCAAAAAACTGCATACTCATACCGGTCAGCACCTCAAATTCGGTGTTCGCCGTGCCCGCGCCAACAACGGGCACAGTCAGATACCCGGTAGAATATGCCTGCTCGAGCGCATGAAAATTGGGAATCGGGTCTTCCGACATCTCAAGGAAATTTACCTCATAAGGATCGCAGAACGATTCGAGCAGCACACAGATGATATTAGGCGCATCCTCCGCTGTCACAGCGGTCTGTTTCTTCTCTACGGCCACCTGCGCCCCGATCTGTGCCACCGCCTCCTGTGAGTAGTCCTCCGGCTTTGCCATACCCCTTCCCACGACACTTGTGGAAAATCCGTACACGAAACCGTAATCGGAATATCCCTCGGCAATATTGGAAAAATAGGACGCGAGCATATTGGTGTTCTGCGCCGCGTAGGTAGTGATCGGCAGACCGATCAAAAACAGCGCCGCCACTGACAGCGAAGTCAGCACACTATGGCGCGGCCCCTGATACTTCGGCCCTTTCACAAAAAATATACCCAAAAAGATGCAAAAAGCGACAACCACAGACACAATCACCATCGCTTCCTGCGCGGTGAAATAGTTGGTATTCTGCATGGCAAATAAATCCGAAATACATTTGAGATCCGTATAACTAAACGGCGTCACGCGATTGGACAGTATCAGCCCGTTGATTACGCCCAGAAACAGCCAAAGACCGCTGATGAGCACTCGCAGCTGCGCACGGCAGCGAAACAGATAGACCACCGAGAGCGTAGCAAAAATAATCAGCGCATTGTAAAAATAAGCAAACGTATGATGGCCGATAAACGTAAGCGCGCTGATAAAGCTGCGTCTGGAAATAAGCTCGATCACAAAAATCAACAGACATCCTATGAAAAAATGAAACGCCAACGAGTAGCGGTTAAAAAAAGCCGCCGCTTTCGCACATTTCTTAGCATCTGGTCGTTTTAAAGTAAGATGATATTTCATGTTCCTTCATCCCCCATTTCTAACACAAATCGCACCATGACAGCCATTTTTGCTTTCCATTATATGAAACAGCTTTTTTGTTGATGACTGTCCGCGTTACAATTCTAAACAATTTTACATGATGCCATTATACCGCTGTCCAATTCAAAATCAATTGGAAAGATGAATAAAAAAATGCGGGCAGAACATACATTTTGGGGAATTATGAATAAACGACACACTAAAATAGCCAAAAATAATGTCATAACTGGCAAAATCTTCCAAAAAAGTGCCAAGGAGCATTTTTATTTCGCAGGAAAGCCAAATAATTTTGTGTTTCACAGCAACAAATTTTTTTCTGATAAAATAAAAACAGAGCGAGCCTCCTCCAATGGAATCGGCCGCCCTGTCACTTTGCAAAAATAAAGTTTAGATTTATTTTTTATTGCTGCGTCTCCAGATATGCATTTTTTCCGCCTCTTTGATAAGCTCATCCCGAAAATCAGGATGCGCGACAGAGATAATCGCCTCCGTCTTTTGCCATGTCGCCAGTCCTTTTAAGTTCACCTTGCCGTACTCGGTCACCAGATAATGAATATTCGCACGGGTGTCGGTGACGATCGAACCTGGATTGAGGGTGGGCAGTATACGCGATTTTAACTCGCCATCCCTGTTCTTGAAAGTGGAGGAACAGCAGATAAAACTCTTCCCGCCCTTAGACAGATACGCCCCAAGCACGAAATCCAGCTGGCCGCCGGCGCCGCTGATATGCTTAATTCCGGCGGATTCCGCATTGACCTGGCCAAACAAATCAACATCCACCGCATTGTTGATGGAAATAAAATTATCTAAAGCAGAGATCGAGCGGATATCGTTGGTATACTCCACCGGCGCACTCATAAGCTCCGGATTCTCATCCAAATAGTCGTACATCTTTTGTGTGCCGGCGCCGAACGCATATGCCTGGCGGTATCGGTCGATATTTTTCTTGGAACCGTTGATCTTTCCGGCTTTGGCGATATCCACAAAAGCATCCACATACATCTCCGTATGAACGCCCAGGTCCTTTAAATCCGACTCGGCAATCATAGAGCCTACCGTATTAGGCATACCGCCGATGCCAAGCTGTAAGCAGGCGCCGTTTGGAATCTCCTCGACGATAAGCTTTGCCACAGCTTTATCGACCTCAGTCGCGGGACCGCCCGCACCAAGTTCACCGATGGGAGGATTGTCCCCCTCAACGATATAGGTGACGTCCGAGATATGTACGCCGCACTCCGTGCCGCCCAGACAGCGCGGCATATTCTGATTGACCTCTACGATAATTTTTCCTGAAGTCTCGCACACAGCCCCCAGATGAGAGGCGTTGGGACCAAAATTAAAAAACCCGTGCGCGTCCATCGGCGCTACCTGAAACATCGCCACCTGATCCGGTGTCGTGGACTCACGGTAATAGCGCGGCAGCTCCGAATAGCGGATCGGCGCGTAATACGCGCATCCACGGTTCACCCATTTGCGCTCGATTCCGGACATATGCCAGGAATTCCATGTAAAATGTTCACCCGCGTCTTCGCGCTCAAAAACGGCAAGCGGTTTTAACAAAATACCTCCGCGCAGTTTTACGTCCGTCAGCTCATCGGTGCGCTCTGCAAGCGCCCGGTCAAGCGCGTCCGGTGTATTCGTACACCAGCCGTAATCCACCCAGTCGCCGGACGAAATCAGAGAAACTGCTTTTTTGGCGGAAACAAGTTTTTCTTTGTATTCCTTTTGGAAATCCATTCTAACAATACCTCCTTATAATTGTATATAAAATCATGTAACTCTTGCGCAGTCATGCAAATGTTGACTATGCAAATCATCTGCTGATTTTATAACCCCTTGTCATGTAACTGCTAATCCGACAATTTACCGAAATGCGAAAACGGAAAATAGATCAGTACCGCTTCGCCGAGTATCTTGTCTTTGCTCACATATGTGTTTGACCAGTAACGCGCATCCCAGGAATCGTTGCGGTTATCTCCCAGCACAAGGTAGGAGTCATCCGGCACCTCAAACAGATAAGGCCCCGTCTCCTCTGTCCATACTTCCTTGAGATACCCCTCCGGCATCGCCTGTTCACTGTCGTCAATATAAATTTTTCCTTCCTCTATCTTGACCGTCTCTCCCGGCAGACCAATCACGCGCTTGACAAACAACTCCTCTTCATTGTCGGGGTAATGAAAAATAATCACATCTCCCCGCTCCGGGTCATTCCGCCAGTAAGCCAGACGGTTGCCCACCAGCCTGTCTCCCGGCATGATGGTATTCTCCATCGAGCCCGTCGGCACATCCGCGTTTATGATCAGATAATGTTTGACAAAAAAAGCTGCCAGAAATGCAAGTGTAAAGGATAAGACCCAGCTGAAGATTTCCTTTATCACAGACTCCGGTTTCCCCTTTTTTTCCTGGTCTTTCTCTTCCTGATTATACTCTCCCATGCAATCCTCCATCACGTCTACTAATGCATCGGTTATTAGCCAAGTTATTTGGATGAATTCGTATGAATAGTGGATGCATATTTATTCTATCCAAAATATAGTAACTTTTTCTTTTCCTATGAGTGAAAGCGGCATCCATCGTCTCTTTGGTGTCACAGTCTCTGCTTTTTTCTTCAATATCACAAATCCCGAGGTACTTAGCACGTGCCTTTGGGGCATC
>CAJTYI010000034.1 GCA_910584215.1 uncultured Roseburia sp.
AGACGTGTATCATCACTGGATGCCCCAAGGGCATGCGCTAGTACCCCGGCGTTTTGGAGGTTCGGGCAAAAACAAGAGCGCCTGCAGTTTACGATGCCTGCTGGACGCCGTTTCCATATACTGAAAATAAAAATTATATCACTTCCGATAAATGCCATTTTGTATATTTATTCATTTATGGTATAAAGTTTCCAAGCTAATAACCTATAGTTTCACCTACTCAAAGCAATCTAAATAGCACTGCAACTTTTCCGCAAGTTTTCCAATATGTACGCCATCACAAATGAATGATGCACTTGTACGGAAAACGGCATATAAACTTTACTGTTTTTTCTATGGTTATCATGGATAGGATACTATCAGCGACACTTTGGGAGAGCATTTTATTATTCATGGTCATACTACCTTTTTCTTCTTCTGAATATTATACTATGTATCACTCATAACTTCAAACAGAATCATCAACCGCCTTTTATAGAAGAGCCCTCATGCCGGTTCCCATGCTGTATTTCCGCATAAAGCCCGGAATCGGGATAAATCGTAAGATGCCCCAAACGGCATCCCAAAACCTGACGTTCTTTTCATCCATTTATGGCAACACTCTAATTTATTGGGAAATATGGCCGATATAATAAGCAAGGAAAATACTGCCATGCCCGGCGGTCGTTTTCCATGGGGAATCTTTAAACCCATGCAACATGGATGTTCATGTAAGATTCTATTTATTATCTAAGAATGGAGGAGGATAAAATGGATTTTAACCCAATCAACAGTTCTACCACGACGGCTGCAACTGCTACCACCGCTCCTAAGAGCAATACCGCAGCAGAAAAAGCAGCAGAGAAGAAACCGGCTGATACCACAGCAGAAAAACCCGGCGTTGTCTACGAAAAAGGCGACACCACCGCTTCTGAGACAGTAAGCAAACCTAACGCAAAGAAACCTAACACTGCCCTCATTGCTCAGATGAAGAAAGATGCCGAGGAGCGCACCGCTCAACTGAGAAGCATCGTAGAGAAAATGATGTCCCAGCAGGGTACGGCACTTGGCAAAGCTGATTCTATGTGGAGTTTCCTTGCAAAAGGCAATTATACCGTTGATGCAGCTACCAAGGCGCAGGCACAGAAGGATATCGCAGACGACGGTTACTGGGGTGTTGAGCAGACATCCGACCGCATCATCGACTTCGCAAAAGCTTTATCCGGTGACGATCCCGAAAAAGCTGACGAGATGATTGCCGCTTTCCAGAAAGGTTTCAAGCAGGCGACCAAGGCTTGGGGCGACAAGCTTCCAGATATTTCCCAGCGTACTTACGATGCCGTAATGGAGAAATTTGACGCATGGAAAAACGGAACAAAGCCAGTTACAGGCACTGAAACAGAAGCATAATTTCCCAGAAACAAAATACTTTCCTAAAAAAACGGGTCTGCTGCACGATTCATCTTTCGCGCGGCAAACCCGTTTTTGCATATCCAATTTTGTCTTTCTCCTGCACCAATTCACACGGTGTTCCTGTTACAGGGCATCTCTCGCCGTGCTGGCCGCCACCAAACCACAGCGCCTTTAAGCGTACTGTTCCAGCAGCTTTTCTACGGTTGCCAGCTTCACACAATCAATAAAAATCTCCGTTGCCAGTTTTAAATCCGCAATGCTCGGATACGTCGGTGAAATACGGATCACAGCGTCTTTGGGATCTTTTCCGTAGGGGAACGGCGCACCCGCCGGCGTCATTACAACTCCAGCTTCCTTTGCCATTTGCACCACGCTCTTGGCACAGCCTTCTATGGTCTCATAAGTGATAAAGTAACCGCCCTTTGGCGTACACCAGCTGCCGACGCCGCGTCCCTTTAAATCATGGTCAAACATGGTTAAAATCATTTCAAATTTGGGCCGCATAGAGGCGGCATGTTTTTTCATATGTGCGGCAATCCCGTCTGCATCCTTAAAAAAGAGCACATGGCGAAGCTGGTTGATCTTGTCAAAACCTATGCTCTGATTCGTAAGCTGTTTTTTGATATCTGCGAGATTATCCGCGGACGCGGCAACTGCCGCAAGTCCCGCCCCCGCAAAACTGATCTTGCTGGTGGAAAGAAATTCGTAGACCATATTGGAACTGCCGGTTTTTTCACATTCTGCAAAAATGTCAAGCAGCTGATCTTGAGCATCGTCATATAAGTGGTGCACGCAGTAGGCGTTGTCCCAGTAAATGCGGAAATCGGCTGCCGCAGGCTTTAAGGCCGCAAAGCGGCGCACGGTCTCGTCTGAGTAACTGATTCCCTGCGGGTTGGAGTATTTGGGCACGCACCAGATACCCTTGACAGCCTCATCACCGTTGACAAGCTTCTCCACCATATCCATATCAGGGCCTTCCGGGCTCATCGGAATGTTAATCATTTCAATGCCAAAACTCTCGGTGATAGAAAAGTGCCTGTCATATCCCGGCACCGGACATAAGAATTTTACTTTTTCCAGCTTGCACCATGGCGTACTTCCCATCACACCGTGCGTAAACGAGCGCGAAATAAAATCATACATCACATTCAGACTGGAATTGCCATAGATGATCACATTGTCTGCCTTACAGCCGACCATATCGGCCAACAGTTCTTTCGCCTCCGGAAGGCCATCGAGAGCGCCGTAATTACGACAGTCCAGCCCGTCTCTGCTGACGAGCGGCGTTTGGGACGAGAGCACATCCATCATCGGCATGGAAAGTTCCAACTGCTCTGCGGAAGGTTTTCCCCTTGACATATCCAGGCTTAGGCCCCTCTCCTGGTAAGCGCGGTAAGCCGCCCTCAAGCTCTCTTGTTCCTGAAGTAATTCTTCTTTTGACATCTCCTGATACGATTTCATAATATTCCTCCTCGTTTTTCAATCCCGGAAAGGCTCTGCCCGGTTTGTCACTGTTCTAAAACCCGTATGCGCCTTTCTACTATTCGTGTATCCAACGGAAATATTCCCGAATGGTCTTCTCATAGCCCTGCTCCGACGGCTCGTAAAACGTTTCCCCCGCAAGGCCGTCCGGCAGATATTGCTGTTTCACATAATGCTTGGGATAATCGTGCGCGTACTGATATCCGACCCCGTGGCCAAGTTTACCCGAAGATTTATAGTGGGCATCCTGCAAGTGTACCGGAACCGGGGCCGTCACGGTATTTTGTACCGCCCGCATCGCACGGTCAATGGCGCGCACGGCAGAATTACTCTTCGGCGCTGACGCCACATATGTCACGGCCTGGGATAATAGAATCTGTGCCTCCGGCATACCAATGCGCTCCACCGCCTGTGCTGCACTGACTGCCACCGGAAGCGCCATTGGGTCCGCATTGCCCACATCCTCTGACGCGCAAATCATGATTCGTCTGGCGATAAACCGGATGTCTTCCCCCGCATATAGCATGCGGGCCAGATAATAGACTGCCGCGTCCGGGTCCGAACCGCGCATACTCTTAATAAATGCAGATACGGTATCGTAATGATTATCCCCTGATTTATCATATTGCACCACGCGCTTTTGGATACACTCACTTGCCACAGCGAGCGTGAGATGTATCTGTCCGTCTGCCGACGGCTCGGTCGTCAATATGCCAAGCTCGACGGCCGTGAGCGCAGCCCTCGCGTCACCGTTTGCCACATCCGCCAAAAATGCGAGCGCATCCTCCTCGATCACCGCGTGATACGCTCCCATCCCTCTCTCTTTATCGTACACCGCCCGAAGTAACAGCGTTTTGATATCTTCCTTAGACAGAGGCTTTAGTTCAAAGATCACGGACCTAGAAAGCAGCGCGCCGTTTACCTCAAAATAGGGATTTTCCGTGGTGGCTCCGATCAATATTACCGTGCCATCCTCCACAAATGGCAGCAGATAATCCTGCTGACCTTTATGAAAGCGATGTATTTCGTCAATAAACAGAATCGTTCTTTTGCCGTACATCCCTTGAAAATCCTTTGCCTGGCGTACCACTTCCTCCATATCCTTTTTTCCGGCCGAAGTTGCGTTGATCTGTAAAAATTCTGCACTCGTGGTATTGGCGATCACTCTTGCCAGCGTCGTCTTGCCCGTCCCCGGCGGCCCATAGAGAATGATTGAACTGAGCTTATCCGCTTTGATGGCACGGTACAACAGCTTATCTTTGCCGATAATATGCTGCTGTCCCACCATCTCGTCTAACGTTTTCGGGCGGATACGGGACGCCAAAGGCGCTTCTTTGTCCCTGTTTTGTTCCCTCATATAATCAAATAAATCCATAGCCCTGTTTCACCTGCCGTAAGCAGTCTGTTTTCCTTAAATTTGCATTTTCTTTTGATGCATCCTGCAAGTTTTCTTGCTAATTTCCAAATATAATGAATTTAATCGCGTAATAATGACAGTTATTACGACCAAAAATTCACACCTTTACTACCATACATGAAAATTTGTGATTTTGCAAGTACCAATATACAATTTTCCTGCCGCGTTTGCAGCTAATTTCCTTATGCAAGCTTACACATAAAAAAGAATCACTCCGTGATTCTTTGCAAGTTGCTCCTCAACTTGAGAATTGATGCGTCTGACGACGCAATTTCCTATAAAGTAAAAAAGGAGCTGTACACTGATTCTCAGTGTAACAACTCCTCTGTCAATATCCGTGCTCTTCTATATATAATTCTTCACAACTCCAACCATTATCATGGCTCCCAGAATCAGATTTGAGACAGCCAGCACGAAACTGACATCACCAATCCATGGGAGGCATATAAGCGCCGTCCCCACCTCTGCCAGCCAGATGATTCTGCTCCGTCTCCGGTAATAGCCGATTTCCTCGGCGTCCAGCTGCTTATTTTTATTCTGCACTGGCGCAAATTTAAATATCAAAATACCGGAGAACACAAAACCGACGGGCAACAGTAGGATCTTCCACACGTCCGGCGTCCACCTTGCCGCAATACAGACAACAATGGTCAACAGCGCTGAAACTATGCTGCACACGAAGTTGGTTTCGGCATGATATCCTCCGCTGTAAGAACGCAACGGGATATAGCTTAACAGGAACACAAGCACCGGCAGCGGTGCGTGAAACACGATCGCTATGACACACGCCGCCAAAATATTAACCATTTGGTTTAACAGGGCTTCATACCCATAACAGTAAAGCGCCTGCTGTTCCTCCTGTAGATATCCCTTTCTCACCTGCCAGCCAACCAACTGCTGTGCCAGTTTTTTGAACATTAAAACTTCCTAAACTTTCTTACGTCTTCCGGAACTTCCGGCTGATGATGCGCCCAAACGCATGTCGTATTGGCCGTATAAAGCACCATCGCCAGCGCCAGCACGTTGGCTGCCTTGGCAAATACGCCTGTGGCTTTCATCTGCTGAAACCATTTCCTCATCGCACACTCCTCCTTTGCTCAGTTATATCATCGTGGCATCCATATACAGATCATCTGTAACCACATACCTACACTACCATATTTTTCCATTTAATACTATAAAATACCAAATTCAGACACGTTTCACGCCAATATTTGCAACCTTTCTTCGCGTATAGACGAAAGTGTCAAAACGGTGACAAACTTATCCTCCGACGCTTCCAGCGTCACACTGCCGCCGTACTTGTGCGCCAGACGCCGCACGATACCGATGCCAAGGCCGTGCCCCGCCTCCTGCTTCGTGCTCGCAAAGCCCTCCGCCTCCCGCAGCACCCGGTCGTAACTGTTTTCAATATAACAGACAAACATATACTGATTGCCCATAAACAGCTTGACGTCCACCGTCTTCTCCCCTTTGCACTGGGCTGCCGCCGCAACGGCGTTGTCGAGCAGATTGCCAAACAGCGAGATCATGTCCGCCTCGATGATAAACTCCATGCCAAGAAAACGCTCCACAAACACCTGCATGGCCACACCCTGCCCCACCGCTTTCGCGCACTGCTCGGCCAGGATAGAATTTAACACCGGGTTGCCGCAGAAAAGCTTGTGCTCGACCTCTTTGTTCTGCAGCTCCCCCTCCATATCGTTTATGATCTTTACCACCGCCTCGTTCTCCTCTCTCATCGCCAGCAAACGGATATTGTTCAGATAGTTGTGCATATCATGCATATAGCAGCGGTAGTCTTCGTTCAGCTTGGTGATCTTTTGAAACTTTTCATCCTCCATCTCCTGTTTGACCTGATAGAGCGCGTCATATTTTTTTGCGTTCATGATTGCCGTGTAGCGCTCCAAGACAATAAAGATAGCCGCATTGGAAAAATACAACACCAATGCCCCCAGTGCCATCACCATCTGCAACACAGACTCATTGGGAAATTCCAGATACATAAAACTGCTCAACACTGTAATCGATGTTACCGGAACGATCAGCAAGTACCACGCAAACTCCTGATCACCCTGTATTTCCAGCTTTTTAGTAAACTGCTCAATAAACAATAAAAATAGAAACTGAAATATGTATTCAGCCAGCAAAAAATAAAACCCATTTCCAACTGTCCAGACATCAATCTTTATCTGCAAGCAGGCAGAAAGCCAGCGATAAACAACCTCAAACGCCACCTCCCCGCCTCCAAATATCGCATACCAGATCAATGCATAAACAGCGCTGTTTTTCTTAGATATCTTAAATTCCACACTGGCATAAAGAAAGAACAGCACAGGAAAAAAAAGCAAGTTCAACCATGTGATTTGCAGCCTGTTCTCCAAAAATGCCACTGTCGTAATCAATAGCGCCCAAAGAATCCCACGCCCTCTCTTTAACCGCTTCGGAAACATTACAGAGAAAAAGCGGTAAACAAAATAAGTGTCCGTAGCACAAAATAAAAACCGTGCCAGCATCCACAATCCTTCTCTCATATTCGCCCACCCCTTCCCACATATTTCGCACACATAAACCGGTTCTTCTGCTCGTTAAACTCTTTCGCCTTGCTTCTGGCAATCGCAAACATATGATCTACCTCTGCCAGTTGAAAATCCTTTGCCGTGCAGGCGCATATGTATTGGAAATTGATAATATAACTGTCATGCGGCCAGCCAAAACCGTGCTTCTTTAAAGTCTCGAACGTGACCGGCAGCTTTTCGATCAGCTTAATATCCGGCAGCTCGCCGTTTCTCTCGGGGTAGATGCCATAGCGCTTTCTCGCCTGCGCTGTAATATGCATCCTCGTGAATTTCTTATATTTTTCAATATAAATGACGTGCTCCGCCCGAATCACCACCTGCCTTTTGCCGACATTTGCCAGCAGAGACGGCATGGCGCCGTTCTCTTTCATCTTATCCAGCACATCACCCACATAATCGGCCACCTGCTCCTCCGTCATATTCTTCATAATATAGCGGTAGGGCTGAACTTCAAAGGTGACTGGTGATGGCTCCACAAATCCGGTGCAAAATGCCAGCACCAGACTGACATCCAGCTCGCGTATCCGCTTCGCCGTCTCGTTTCCATCGATTCCCTGCATCTGCACATCCAAAAAGACGGCTTCAAATACCGTTTCTTTCATTGCCGCTAATAGCTCCTCACCGGAAGCGTACTCATAAATCTGTATTTCATCTTTCGCTCTTCTTTTGATGTGGTTTAACAGATACCTTCTGTCCTGCCTGCTGTCATCACATATCGCTATTTTGTACATTCATATATCCCTTCTCTCTTTTGGACACTTAAAAAGTTATTTCAAAACTTTGAACACAGGTTTTACCACTGCTTCCAAGTTAGTTGAAAAAAGCACAGACATTTTTCACCGACGAAAAATCCTATGCTTCCCTTTCTTCCTCTATCGCCGCCAAGAAACTATTGATAATGTTTTCTAAATGCCGATATTGCGCCGGCGGCAGCTGTGACACTTTCTGAAAAAATTTGCTCTCATCCTCCGCTGAGATCTTTCCGCGCAGCAGATAATCTGTACTGACTTCCAAGGCATCACACATTTTTATGATATTTTCAGGCCTCATCGCTTTCTTTCCAAGCTCTGCGGTTGATACCGTCTGTGGTGTCAGTCCCGCCTGCTCTGCCAGCTGTTCTTGTGTCAGCATCAGCTGCCTGCGCCGCTCGTAAATTCTCTGGCCCATTTCGATCAGTAAAATCTCATCCATGCCGCTTCCTCCATGCTATAGAATTATCATATCTGCTATAGCATATATTTTTAAGCTCCCATGGTTGTTTTTATTCGTCTGTAGCATTAATTATTTAATTTTGGCACAACATCTTCCCCTCTGCTACAGAACAGCAGCTCCTCCTCCCCTTCCAGCAGGAGCCATATTTTCATATAGGCCGCCGCCGGCGATATCTGCGGAAGTGTCTTAATATGATATTTTTCCATCTCCTTTACGCTTTCATAGTCCATGCCGACGGTGGCACCGACACGGTAAACCGGGATACCTGCCCGGTAAACGCGATCAAAAAACTGCTCTATGCCCGGCGTCAGATTACAGATCGTGCCGGCATGATAGGTATCTAACAAGATCGCTCTGCAATCGGGTACGACCGGCGGATAGGCCATACCCGGATAGGGAAACACACGAAAGACGGCTGAGACGTCTGCCAAGGGAGCGCATAAAAACTGCGCTCCGTCCTGTTTGCCGTCAGGTATCGCCTGATAATCCTTATTCTTTATGAAAGTTCCCTCTCTGTAATACCCATAATATTGTCCAAACAAACTGAATATCTCATCGTCGTAAGGTAAATAGGGCAACGCCCGCGACGCCCTGTGCATATATGTGATACCGTCACGGTTGCGGTAGGCGAGAAAGGTTCCATGCCCCTCCTTTCTGCGGATAAAATCGACGGCACAGCAAAAATTATCCCGCCCGTTGGCTCTTGCATCCTCCAACACATAATTGCTTGAGACAAACACGACCGGAATCCCCGACGCCCCGGTCAGATAACCGACAGCAGCCGCGGCATACTGCAGCGTGTCGGTGCCGTGCGTGACAATAATGCCGTCATAACCCTCCCGTATCCCCCCGGCAACACAACGCATTAACTGACTGATATAGGTTCCGGTGAGGTTTTCACTCAGTAGTGTATATGGCGCCTGCGTGTGAAAAACCACGTCCGTGTTATAATTACTTTTATACCACTCCAGCAGCGCGTATGGCTTTTCGGCGCTCGGCGCAATATATGACCCGTCCGCGGCGCTGCCGATCGTCCCGCCTGTAAAGATAACCAATATATTTGGCCGCATATGAACCTCCGTGTACAGTTACTTATAGTTTCATCGTGAGCTGAATCCTCTGTTTTTTCAAATCCACGCTCATTACTTTCACCTCCACAATATCCCCCACACTGACAACCTCCAGCGGATGTTTGATAAATCTGTCACAGATCTGCGAGATATGTACCAACCCGTCCTGATGGACACCGATATCTACAAAGGCTCCAAAATCTATGACATTGCGCACCGTGCCTTTTAAAACCATACCAGGCGTAAGATCTTTCATCTCCAAAACGTCACTGCGCAAAATCGGTTTCGGCATATCTTCGCGCGGATCGCGGGCAGGTTTTTCCAGCTCTTTTACAATATCCTGCAACGTCATGACGCCAACTTCTATCTCATCGGCCAGTTTCTGGTAGTCCGAAATCTTTTTGGAAATTCCCTCCACGCTGCGGTTCTCCACGTCTTCGATCGTATAACCCAGCTTGTCTAACAGGCGCTTTGTCGCCTCGTAGCTCTCCGGGTGGACGCCGGTGGCATCAAGCGGATTGCGCCCGCCTAAAATGCGCATAAATCCGGCGCACTGCTCGTACGCTTTCGGCCCCAGCTTCGCCACCTTAAGCAGCTGGGAACGGGAAGCAAACCTGCCGTTTTCCTCGCGGTAGATTACGATATTTTTAGCGACCGCTTTGCTGATACCGGATATATATTCTAACAGGGAAGCGGAGGCGGTATTTAAGTCAACACCTACTTTATTGACACAGTCCTCCACCACGCCTCCGAGCGCCTCACTGAGCTTTTTCTGATTCATATCGTGCTGGTATTGGCCCACGCCGATCGACTTAGGGTCAATCTTGACGAGCTCCGCCAACGGGTCCTGCAGACGGCGCGCCATGGAGGCCGCACTCCTTTGCCCGACGTCAAAATTGGGAAACTCTTCTGTGGCAAGCTTGCTGGCCGAATACACGGAAGCCCCTGCCTCGTTGACGATAATGTATTGTATTTTTACGGGAATCTCCTTTAACAGCTCCACAATCACCTGCTCCGATTCCCTCGAAGCCGTACCGTTTCCAAGGGAGATCAGGGTAATGTGATGTTTGGCGATCATTTTTTTTACGACGGCTTTCGCCTCTTCCACTTTATTCTGCGGCGCCGTGGGGTAGATCACCGTGGTATCGAGCACCTTTCCCGTCGGGTCGACAACGGCAAGCTTACAGCCGGTGCGAAACGCCGGGTCCCATCCCAACACCACCTGCCCCGCAATCGGAGGCTGCATCAAAAGCTGCTGTAAGTTCTTGCCAAACACCTGGATTGCCCCGTCCTCGGCTTTCTCCGTGAGGCCGCTTCTGATCTCGCGCTCAATCGCAGGTGCGATCAAGCGGTCGTAAGCGTCCGCAACCGTGTCTTTTAATACCTGTGTCGTCTCCGGGTTATCGCGCACAATCACCTGCTTTTCCAGATAGCGCAATATATCCTCGACCGGCGCCTCGACCTTGACCGTCAAAAACTTTTCATTTTCCCCACGGTTTAACGCCAGTGTACGGTGCCCCGCCATCTTGGCCACAGGCTCGTCAAAGTCATAATACATCTCGTAGACAGATTCCGCCTCCGGGTCTTTGGCCACCGACACCACGCGCCCTTTTTTTATCGTCAGATCGCGTATTCTGGTGCGATAATCGGCATCGTCAGAGATCGCCTCCGCGATGATATCCATGGCCCCGGCAATGGCGTCCGCCGGGCACTCTACTCCCTTTTCGGGATCGACAAACTTCGCCGCCTCCGCCTCTAACGGCGTTGCAATCATCTGTAAGGTGATAATATTGGCAAGCGGCTCTAAGCCCTTTTCTTTGGCGATCGTCGCGCGGGTTCTGCGCTTCGGCTTGTACGGCCGGTACAAATCTTCCACCAAAACCATCGTCTCCGCCGCCTCGATCTGCGCCTTTAACGCATCGGTCAGTTTGCCCTGTTCGGCAATGCTCGCAAGCACGGTTTCTTTTCTCTCTTCCAGATTGCGCAGATAATTTAAACGTTCATAGAGCTTTCGCAGCACTTCGTCATTTAGGGCCCCGGTCGCCTCTTTGCGGTAACGGGCGATAAACGGAATCGTATTGCCCTCGTCGATCAGCTTGACCGCCGCCTCTGTCTGATGATTCTTAATTGCAAGCTCCTGTGATATTTTTGTTATAATGTCCATATGTACCTCTTTGTGTTCTCATGCCGCGCAGCAGTCTAACATACAGCTGCCAACGGCTTTTACTTTCGGCGTGCCGGCATATTCTATGGTTTGGCACGCTATCTTTATTATAGCCAATCGGGAAATTATTAGCAATATAAATTGTGTTCTGCGCTTAAATATGATATATTAATAGAAGGTAGTAATGGTTATTAGATATTTAATTGAAGTCATCATTAAATGAATACATATAGTAAACTTTTCTTTTCCTAATTTTATATAGACAAATGGAATGGAGGTTATCACCATGAACGGAATCTCAATAAACACACCCTACACATCCTATTATGGAACGCAGAGCAGCCAGGCGCAGTATAGCAGGACTTTTGGCGCGAATGCCGCGCAGGACGGCAGCGCACTTTATCATAAGGCGTTTGGTGCCGATGCCGCACCGAGCAGCAGGATATCAAACAATGACGCGTTCGGCGTAGAGCGCAAGTCCTCACCCGAAGAGTGTCAGACCTGCAAGGAGCGAAAATACCAGGACGGCTCAGACGAAAATGTCTCTTTTAAGTCCGCAGCGCACATTTCACCCGAAGCTTCCGGCGCCAGAGTGCGCGCCCATGAGAGCGAACATGTGGCGAACGCTTACAAAGATGCCGAAAAAAAAGACGGTCAGGTTGTGCGCGCCTCCGTCTCCATTCAAACGGCGATCTGTCCCGAGTGCGGCCGCACGTTTGTATCCGGCGGCACGACCAATACTATGATCAAGTATTCCGATGAGTCCAACCCTTATCAGAAAAATCAGAAGTCTTTGGATGCCGCGCGCTTTGTGGGCAGCAATGTGGATTACGTCGCCTAGAACAGTAATAAGGAAGATATTGATTACACATGGCAATAGTAAGGCCGGGCAGAGAAGAAACTTCTTCTCCGCCCGGCTGTTTTAACGCGCACAGGTTTACAACACACATGGCTGCTTATCGCAGTTTACACTAGAGCGGCAGTAGCTTCCCCTGCCCGCTTACCTTTTGCAAAAGGCCCTTAACGCGTCATGCTCCACGTCAATAAAAATCGTATCACCGGCCTGCACCTCGTCCGCCAATATCAGTTTCGCGGACAGCGTCTCCACATGCTTTTGTAAAAAACGCTTTAACGGTCTTGCTCCGTACACCGGGTCGTAGCCGTGTTCCGTAATATAAGTTTTGGCCGCATCAGAAAGCGCTACCGTGATCTCTTTGTCCACGAGACGTCTGTTTAGCTCCTCCATCAGAAGCGTGATAATGTTCTCGATATTCCCTTTTGTCAGCGGTTTAAACATAATGATCTCATCGAGACGGTTCAAAAATTCGGGCCTGAAATTGCCCCGCAGCTCACCCATCACAGCCGCCTCCGTGGCCGCATCGATCTCCCCGTTTTCGTCGATTCCCTCCAACAGGTGCGCGGAACCGAGATTGGAGGTGAGAATAATGATGGTATTTTTAAAATCCACCGTCCGACCCTGGGAGTCCGTGATGCGCCCATCGTCCAATACCTGCAGCAGCACATTAAATACATCCGGGTGTGCTTTTTCCACCTCGTCAAAAAGTACTACGGAGTACGGCTTTCTGCGCACCGCCTCTGTGAGCTGGCCGCCCTCGTCATACCCCACATATCCGGGAGGCGCTCCGATCAGGCGGGAAACGGAGTATTTCTCCATATATTCACTCATATCGAGGCGCACCATATTGGACTCGTCGTCAAAGAGACTCGCGGCCAGCGCCTTGGCAAGTTCTGTTTTTCCGACGCCGGTAGGCCCAAGAAACAGGAAAGAACCGATCGGCTTACTCGGGTCTTTGATGCCCGCTTTTGAGCGGATAATCGCTTCCGTCACTTTGGTTACGCCCTCCTCCTGGCCGATCACACGTTTGTGCAGTTCCTCGTCCAGGTGAAGTGTCTTATTGCGCTCGCTCTCGGTCAATTTGGCGACCGGAATACCGGTCCATCGGGAAATGATGCGCGCGATCTCCTCATCACTGACATTTTCGTGCACGAGGGACAAGTCTTTTTTCTTGACCGTCTCCTCCTCGATCTCCAGTTGTTTTTGCAGGGACGGCAGCGTGCCGTACTGCAATTCCGCTGCTTTTTCGAGATCGTAATTCTGCTGCGCGACTTTTATTTGGTTTTTCACCTGCTCAATTTCTTCCCGCAGCTTTTGTACTCTCTCAACCGAATTTTTTTCGTTTTCCCACTGCGCCTTTTTATTGCTGAACTCGTCGCGCAGCTCCGCCAGCTCTTTTTGCAGGTTGGCCAGGCGGTCCTGGCTCAGTCGGTCCGTCTCTTTCCGTAATGCGGTCTCCTCGATCTCCATCTGCATCACGCGGCGGTTGAGCTCATCGAGCTCCGTGGGCATGGAGTCGAGCTCCGTCTTAATCAGGGCGCACGCCTCGTCCACAAGATCAATCGCCTTGTCCGGCAAAAAACGGTCGGATATATAGCGGTTTGACAGCACCGCCGCGGAAACCAATGCCGCGTCCGTGATTTTCACGCCGTGAAATACTTCGTAGCGCTCCTTTAAACCGCGCAGGATAGAGATCGTATCCTCCACCGTGGGTTCCGCCACCATCACGGGCTGGAAACGTCTCTCGAGCGCCGCGTCTTTCTCAATGTACTCCCGGTATTCGTCCAGCGTCGTAGCGCCGATACAGTGCAGTTCACCGCGGGCAAGCATCGGCTTTAGCAGCTGCCCGGCGTCCATAGCGCCGTCTGTCTTTCCGGCCCCAACGATTGTATGCAGCTCGTCAATGAATAGAATGATCTGTCCATCGGAACTCTTGACCTCGTCGAGGACAGCCTTTAAGCGCTCCTCAAATTCTCCGCGGTACTTAGCGCCCGCAATCAGCGCGCCCATATCAAGCGCAAACAGCTTCTTATCCTTTAACCCCTCCGGCACGTCGCCCTTTACGATACGCTGGGCCAGCCCCTCGACAACGGCTGTCTTTCCCACGCCCGGTTCTCCGATCAACACCGGATTGTTTTTGGTCTTGCGCGATAAAATGCGCACGACATTTCTGATCTCGTCATCCCTGCCGATGACCGGGTCCAGCTTCTGATCTCTGGCGCGCGCCACCATATCGTACCCGTATTTTTCCAACGTATCATACGTCGCCTCGGGATGATCAGAGGTCACCCGCTGATTGCCGCGCACGGTGGAGAGCGCTGTAAGAAAACGATCTCTGGTAATCCCGTATTCTTTAAAAATTTCTTTTAATGCTTTGTTTGGGTATTTGAGCAGGGATAAAAACAGATGTTCCACAGAAACATACTCGTCGCCCATCTGCTTTGCCTCATCCTCCGCGTGAATCAGCGCCTTATTCAAATCCTGCCCCATATAAATCTGCCCGCCGGAGACCTTGACGCGCTTCGCAAGATAATCTCTGGCGTTGTCAATAAAGTGCTCCTTCTGGATTTCCATTTTCTCAATCAGCTTTACGATCAACCCGTCATCCTGCTGCAACAGCGCAACCAAAAGATGCTCCTGCTCAATCTCCTGATTGCCATATTCGTAGGCAAGCTTTTCACAATCGTTGATCGCTTCCACTGATTTTTGGGTAAATTTCTGAATGTTCATAGCTCTCCTCCATCTCTGTTTTCATTCTGTCCTGTTGGCTCCGATGTTATACCGCGCTTGCGCAGGTACTCATACAACGGGACGCGCAGGTTTGTTTTTCTTGTCATTTGTTGTTATAACACCTTTTGTTAGCACTGTCAATAGGTGAGTGCTAATATTTTCGGACAATTTAACCAAAGTGCGCCATTATTATCTGCAACCCCTTGATCTTTGCCGGTTTGCGGGTTTGTTAAATCTTTATAAAGTGCTGTTATGAAAGTTACAACTGGCTTACTCATTACGATCTTCTTCTATATATTCTACCACAGGATGGTAGCCAAGTTGTGTCCAGGCATTCAAATGTCAAAGAAATATACAATCCCGTCATCACTGACCTGCTGTGGACTGCAAGCCGGCTCAAAATATTTTGCTGCGATCTGAAGTACCTCTGTTTGATTCATATGCTCTTTCTCATTTTTCTCATTCAGCGCTGCCGTATCTACACTTTCAAACAAAGTAAATATGTCTCTGCGTTAGTAACAGATAGTGGTTGACAAGCAGGAATGGTAACTTTTATAATAATTACCGTAATATGCTATAATTAACCAATAACGGCTGAATATGTCAGTCTGTGTCACTCATATCTCGGCCACGTGAGGGGGAGGTAACTTTCAAATGAAAAGCATTCGAACCAAAATCACCGTATGTCTTATTTTGACTGTTCTGATCGGACTTGTCGCATCCGGCTCTTCAAGTATCGCGTTAAACTACAATAACACATTGTCTACTGTAGAACAGATGATGAGCCAAACAGCAGTCCTGGCCGCAGGACGTGCACAGCAGGAGCTGGCGGCATATAAGAACGTTGTCATGGAGGTGGGTTGTATTCCGCAGTTGTCCGATCCGCAAGTGCCGACGGAAGAAAAGCAGGCTATCATCGATGGACGCGTTTCCTTACATGGTTTTCGGAGAGGAAATATTGTCGGCGCAGACGGCATCAGCATTTTTGACGGAAATGATTATTCGGACCGTGAATATGTACGTCAGGCTATGCAGGGAAATGTTTTTGTATCGGAACCGTTGATCAGCAAGATTACGGGCGAACTTTCCATTATGGTAGCGGCGCCTCTGTATTCGGAAGGGGATTATGGGAAATCTATTGCCGGCGTTGTATACTTCGTTCCACAAGAAACCTTTTTGAACGATATTGTATCCGCGATTCAGGTAGGTGAAAACAGCAGAGCTTACATGATTAATAAATCCGGCGACACGATTGCCGACATCACGCTCGACACGATCACGGTACAAAATATAGAAACGGAAGCGCAGAATGACCCATCACTGCAAGATCTGGCGGCGATCCATTCTGAGATGCGCCAAGAGAAAAACGGGTTCGGAAGTTATACAGACGGAGAAAATAAAATGTTTGTGGCCTATGCTCCCGTGCCGGATACAGACGGCTGGAGTATCGCTGTAACCGCGCCGCAGATTAATTATCTTGCATCCACCCGGGATGCAATGGTGATCAATATAGCAATGATTGTCGTTTCGATTTTGATTTCCGTTATTGTTGCCCTGCTGCTGGCTCTCAATATCGGCAGACCTATGAAAGCCTGTGTAAATCGGATGAAGCTGCTCGTGGAAGGTGATCTGGACACACCGATGCCCAAAGTTACCAACCGGGATGAAACCGGGATGCTGGTCAAATCGACGCAAAGTCTGGTCGAAGGACTGCGTACCGTCATCAACGACATCAGTTATCTGCTCAATGAGATGGCCAATCAGAACCTGAATGTCCATACGGAACACGAGGAAGTATATGTCGGAAGTTTTCAGGATATTTTACATTCGATGCGCAATATGAAAGTTGGACTCAACGGCGCCATACATCAGGTCAATCATTCTGCCGAAGGAGTGGCGAATGCCAGCAATCAATTATCCTCAAGCGCTCAGACGCTCAGTCAGGGTACAACCGAGCAGGCCAGCTCGGTACAGGAACTGGCAGCGCGTATCAGCATGATCTCCGAGGAGGTTAAAAATACGGCGACCGGTGCGTTGGATGTCAGGAGCCAGACACATCAGACCGGCGAAGAAGTCTTTCTGTGTAACCGGAAAATGCAGAATCTGGTAGAGGCTATGGAAAAGATTCAGGCCAGTTCCGAGGAGATCGAAAAGATTCTCAAGACCATTGATGACATTGCGTTCCAGACAAATATCCTTGCCCTGAACGCGGCAGTGGAAGCAGCCAGAGCCGGCAGCGCCGGAAAAGGGTTTGCCGTTGTCGCAGAGGAGGTTCGCGGTCTGGCCGGGAAATCTGCGGAGGCGGCTAAAAATACGTCCGAGCTGATCGCACATTCTAAGGAGGCAGTACATATCGGCACTGAAATCGCACAAAACACGGCGGACGTCCTAATCGGTGTCGTAAACAGTATACAGTCAGTAGTTGACGCCATCGACCACATTGCAATCATATCCAATGAACAGTCGGAATCTGTCGAGCAGGTTTCTGAGGGCATCAATCAGATTTCGGCCGTGGTTCAAAACAACAGCGCAACCGCCGAACAAGGCGCCGCTGCAAGCGAACAGCTTTCCGCCGAGGCCGCAGGTCTCAAAGAATTGGTCAATCAATTTACGCTCTCTTCCGATTACCTGTCATAAGACCGCAGGAACAGCGTACACCAGCGAGGACATTCGTTTCATTTGACTCGTTTTCTTTTTCAAACGACAACAATCCACCGCCGATCTTACGGGTGGTGGATTTTGCTTTGTCGCTCTATATTGTCTTTTTATAAAATCATTTTTGGGTTTTTACATCACTCCACACGAATCTGCGCCCCTGTGCGTATGTTCCAGGATGCGCAAATAGTGATTTGCCTCACGGAGCACATGATCCGCCAAAAGAGGAAGAATGATGGAACGTATCTCACAATTTGTAATCCCCTCTGTCCCAGCTGTTTTAAACTGTTGATACTCTTTTGTCGTCTGTAACGTTCTCTCCGTCAGGGCCATATTCATCACTTTCCCCTCCTGTTCCTTTGCCTCTTCTATAAGGCGGCAGTAGTCCGCGGCAAAGTCATTGGCCGTTTCTATCAGCTCGCACTCTGTCGGGTCCAGCAGCCCGCGTATGAACTGGGCATGTTCCATCATAATCTGATTCCAGAACATTTCCATATTTCTTAAATCTGACCCTGCAATTCTTCCTCTTTGCTCAAGTTCTACAATCGTCTGACGGTATAATCTTGCTTCCCGCAGTATATGCTCAATCAACAGCGGATAGTTTGTCGTGTAAAGCCTGCATGCCGTCATTTCCCTCAAGATCTCTTCCTTAAATGAAATCAATCCATTCAGGTTTTTTAACATATACCGGTTTAACCTTCTGGTACAGAAAATAATTTCTCTGTTTACTCTGTTACATTTTCCGGACTCAAGCCGTTTCTCCGCCTCTGTGATCTCATCATCAATCGGTATCCCTGTGAAGTTACTCGTCTGACATTCCGCTTTCTGCGTAAACTCCGTTACAATTTCTCCTGAGTTTAACACCGCTTCACTGACAATGCCGTTTGCAAGTTCCACTGTTCTTCTAAGCCCCGCTTCAAACGCTTCCCTGAACTGGTCCGCGCGCTGTATCAACCCGGTTTCCTTTGTCGGAAACCCGGCAAGCAAAAACAAGGAGTGTTCTTTCATAATCCTGCCGAAAAAAAGATGTGTTTCTAATGATAATGATACATAATCTTTCATGACGCTGCATACCTTTATAATTTATATTTCTTTATACTATATGCAAAGGAGAAAATAAAGAGATGAATTTTTACATTTTTATGATAAGCTTTCACACCACCTCATAAAAAAGAATCACTCCGTGATTCTTTGCAAGTTGCTCCGCAACTTGAGAATTGATGCGTCTGACGACGCAATTTCCTATAAAGTAAAAAACAGGCACATCGAACCACTGTGAATCATTCCACAAGTCATCCGACGCGCCTGTCTCCATGCCTATAAACATGCGCCCGTGCTCACGCTTGGTGTCGCCATGTTAAAAGCCGCACTCTATAAATAAATATCAATCACCGCTGCATTCCCCGTATATTGCGGCTTTCCACCATCTGCATTTCCCGTTTCCATCGCCGTTACAGTCTTTGGCACTTCTCCTTCTCTTACCGCCGACACGTTCTTTGCCGCATCTGCCGCTCTTATCGTTTGCTCGGCTGTCTGCTGCGCCTCCTCCTTCGCGCCTTTCTCTTTTTGCACACCATTTCTAAGTTCCATCAGCCCTCGCAGCGTCTCCTCCTCGATCGTCATGCCAACGTCACCGCCCGGTGGGAGCTCCTGCTTAACCTTCTGATCTCTCTGCGCTTTACCTTCCGTGCGCTCCTCCTTTTCCTCCTCATTCTCCGGCAGTGACTGGTACTTTAAGGAGCAGGTAAATTCAGCGTGAGCCTTTCCGATCTCGCCCGTTTTTTTCACCAGCTTTGCCAGCATTTCAAGCTTTTTGCCCTTGGGAATGTAGGGATTATTGGAAATATCTTTGGCCTGCGCCAAATATCCGTTGAGCTTGTTCATGTGAAGATCTTCGACTTCCTCTTTCGTCTCACAGTCGTCAAGCTGCTTTTCATAGCCGGCAACCTCCTTGCGGCTCTCCTCATACTCGCGCAGCGCCTGTGGATTGTTCTTGCGCAGATAATCAATCTCTTCCGGCGTCAGGTTAGAACCATTTTCCAGCTTGGCGGAAAGTTCATACTTTTTATTGCCCTCACGGATATCATACGCCTGCTGCTTAAACATTTCCAGTCTGCGCTCGTCCGCCGTCATACTTTCCTTTTTGCCGATATTCTCTTTTTTCTGCATCCACTTACAATTTAGCGCCGCCGTCTCCACATGGCTGCGGATTGTCCCGTTGATGAAAGCCATAGAAATCTCCATTCTGGAGCGTTTACGCGACAGGGTGACGCAAATTTCAAATTTGCGTCTGTCATCGGCGCTATTTGTAACGCTCCTGCACAAATAGCCGTGTGATAAAATCAGCTATCAAGCTGATTTTTCACACAAATTCTCCTTCTTGTGTCTGCTTATAGATTATATATCGGCATCTTCCATGTTCTTCTCCACTCTTTCAAACACAATCGTCACGGTAAATAAGTCCGCATCGGTTTTCATCGTGAATTGTCCGCCGCATGCCTCGGTAAAGCTTTTGGCAATCGAAAGCCCCAGCCCGCTGCCGCCGTCGGTACGGCTCTCGTCCCCGCGCACAAAGCGCTCCGTAAAATCGATGGCACCGTTCAATTCCTGATTAGATATATTTTTGAGTGTCAGGACCGCCTGTTTTTCCTCGCCCGCCAAAGTCAGATATGCCCTCGAACCCTCGAGCGAATATTTGAGCACGTTGTCGAGCAGATTTTGAATAACGCGGTACATACGGTTGCCGTCCGCCACGATCAAAACAACCTGCTCGGGCAGTTCCACTTTCAGTCTCACCCGACTGCCCTCTATTTTTTCCTGCATATCCGCCAGGGTCTGGCGAACGAGCTTGGCGAAGTCAATCCGCTCTCTGTTGACTTCAAGCTGCCCGGACGCCGCCTTGCTGACCGAAAATACATCCTGCACCATGTCCTTGAGACGATCCGCCTTTTGATCAAGAATCTTCACATAATCCTTCACATAATCCGGCAGTTCGTCCTCCTGCTTTAAAAGCTCAATATAGCTGACGATCGACGTCAGCGGCGTCTTGATATCGTGGGAGACATTAGCCACCAGCTCTACTTTCATGCGTTCACTCTTGATGCGCTCCGAAAGCGCCGTCTCCATTCCGCTTTGAATGTCGTTTAAATCTTCCGACATCGCCGCCAAATCAGAGTCGGCAAACGAATCATTTGATTGCGTGTGGTAATCCCCGCTCTTTATCGTTGCAATCTGTGCGGCCAGTTTATCAAGTTCCGACATGATGTTCTTATTTTTCTGCTGATACCAGTATTCCACTGCAAGCAGCAACGCAAAAAATACCAATCGGAAAATTCCGCCAAGCGATAGAATGATCAGTGTTGCTATATCGGAAATGTGATAGGCATTTGCCACAAACACTGCCAAATGTAAGAGCGAGCCGGCAAACATTACCGCCGTGATAATGATAATCAAGGCAAACCGCTTCGTCTGACGCACCGATAAAGGCAATGTTAAATTTTTCGCATCCGCCACCGCGATAAACTTAGCCAGCAGTCCGTTGCGATACACTGCTTTATTTTTTCTGACATCGTTGACAAACAGATACAACAGCCAGAAACTAAACAGCACATGCCACGGTTTATCAAGCAATCCGTAGAGGGACCAAATGCTGTTTCCCCTAAAATATTCGCTGTAGACAGCCTCCTCTGCCCACACCGTCGTATCATAAATTGTGCTCCCATATCCCCGCATAAGAAATAACAACACTAGCAGCGGCATCACCAACAGCAGCAAGATTTTAATTTCAAACAAGATGCGCCCCGTAAACGCTGCGATTCGCTCGTCCGCCTCCTGTTTTTGCTTGCGCAAAACAAGATAACAGATGAAGAAAAACAGCCCGGCAAACAGGCTGGCGGCCACTTTCCTAACCTGTTTCCTGTCCTGTACAAAATTCTTCCACAGATAGTAGGTCTCATAATTTTCCGACCAGCCATAACTCTCGTAGCTGGTGCCGGAATAAAACAGCGGCTCCTCTGCCACAAGAATCACAATCTTTGCGTCTTTCCAGGCTTTCTCACTGCGTATATTGGAATATCCCGGCACATGCCAAGCGCCGGTTCCCTCCCGATAAACACCGTCCCCGTACACATCCGGCGCGTCCACGCCTTTGCGGATTGTCACCTTTTCCCCGTCAAAGCAGAGGTAAAAATTGTAGCCGGGCGGCATAAAATCCGCAGAACCGTTCCAGTCGAGCCCATCCATATTAGTGTAGCGCTCTTTTCCCTGATAGGAAATGCTGTAATACAAATTTTTATCCCACTCCATGCGTGCGTGATAATAGTCAGCAATCTCTTTCTGCTCTTTTTCTGAATAGAACGCAGTCCCCGTACCGCCGACACTCTCTTGAGGTATGCCGACATATGGCATATCAAAATTTGAATCGACGCCGTATCCGCCCACTTCGACATCCTCTGCGACAGAGATGTCGTCTGTTGCAGTCATCTCTATCTCTGTGTCGTACGTCCAATATGTGCTTTCATCATTTTCATAGGCACCAGGGCGAAACGTTTTGCATGCCATATTGAGAAAGCGATACAGCCGCCCGGAAACAAAACTTCGGAAACTCTCCGTCTCCTGATAATCGTTTTTCAGGTAGGCGCCAATTTCCTCCTTAGAAGGAAGGAGCCACCCAAAATACGACAATGCTCCGAGCACACCTGTCATAAGCAGGCTTACTGCCAGGGCAAAACTCAAAAACCCAATTTTAATGCTCCATTTTTTCGATTTTGTATCCAATTCCCCACACCACCTTTAAGTATTCTGGTTCTTTAGGGTTTAGCTCGATCTTCTCACGAATACGGCGGATGTGCACCATCACCGTATTCTCCGTGGAAAATCCCGGCTCATTCCAGACGCGTTCATAGATTTCCTCCGCCGGAAAAACCCGGCCCGGATTTTCCATGAAAAGCTGCACGATCTTTGTCTCGGTAGCAGTCAGCCGCACAGGCTCACCATCCACATAGAGCTGCTTCTCATCAAGATGAAAACAAAGTCTGCCGTTTCTGATCTCATCTTTCGAGACAGTGTGGATATCTCCCAGGCTGGTATACCGGCGCAGATGGCTCTTGACGCGCGCAGCAAGCTCGCTCGGATTGTAAGGTTTGGTAACGTAATCGTCGGCGCCCATAGATAACCCCAGCACCTTATCCGTCTCCTCGCTCTTTGCACTCAGCACAATGATGGGAATGTTCTGCTTTTCACGGATTCTAAGCACTGCCGACAGACCGTCTAAGCGCGGCATCATCACATCCATAATCACCAGATGCATCTTATTGTCCGACAACTGTTCCAATGCCTGCATCCCGTCATAGGCCCTGTAAACCTGATACCCCTCTTTCTCTAAGAGAATCTCGATTGCCTTTACAATTTCCCTGTCATCATCCACCACCAAAATATTTTCGCCCATATCCACCTCATTTGCACGTTTTTCCCTTGAACCAAAGTTATCATATAAAGAACACCTTACAAAAACCGTGGGGTATTTCTTAAATCTTTCTTACTCTCCTCACTTAATAACGCTCTTTTATTATATTTTTGCTGCAAATATAAGTCAACAGGAAGTAACCGCCGTATATTGCCACCACTAACACACCCGTGATAATCAGCGAAGGCAGCATCTGCTCATTGCCAAGCATCTCCAATATGGTATTGCTCAGCTGCATGCCAAAAATGGAATGTATACACGCCAGCAAAAGCGGCAGTAAAAAGAATATTCCAATCTGGCAAAACAGCGCCCTGCGGATCATTTTCTCATCCGCACCGAGCTTGCGCAGCATAGAAAACCGCTGCACATTGTCCGCGCTCTCCGACAGTTCCTTCAAAGCCAGAATGGCCGCGCCGGATATCAGGAAAATAATACCCAGATAAAGTCCGATAAACGTTACCAGAGCGCCGAGCCCCAGACTCGTCTCGGATATAATAATACGGCTGGTGCCGTCGATCGGCATATAGTTTCCGACATGTTCCGCATCCGCAAGTGAATTGGCCTTATCCTCGATTGCCTGCTTTTCTTCCCTAGTATCCGCGCGGTAATTGGCGATCAAATATTCCCGCACTCTCACTTCCTCCGGCACAACCTCATCCGGCAGCAGATAAATCCCTGCATTGATATGGTTGGAACTCATTTCCAGAAAACCGTCCTGACATTCCTTATATTTGGGCTTTAGCGTGCGGCCAAATATCTCGATCGTCTGCCCAGCGCTTAAGGCCTTATTGCGAATCGCCACCATGGAATCAAAATCTGCCAGCACCATATATTCGTCTTTGGCCAGGCTATATGTTTCCTTTCCGTACAGTTGCGCCACTCTGTTGTAATCGCTGACTTTGAGTACTGTTTCGGGCGTATCATAATTGAGAAAACGGAACGTTTCCATCACCTCATCGAGACAGCCTCCCAGACTTGTCGCAAATGTAAGCTCTCCGCTTCCATATTCGTAGACACTCACATATTCGGCCAAATCTGCTTCGATATCAATGCCGCAAGCCCGGTAAACATCTAAAATACTCATATTGGAGTTGGCCAGCTGTGTCTCACTGTACATCTCCGTCAGGCCGGAATCCGCCAGATTGACTTTCTGCGTCAGCTCCAAATCTGCGGGCGCAAGCTCGTTTAGATTAGAGTTCATGGAATTTTTAATGCAAAAGGCGCTCGCGAGCACACAGATCGTGATAAACAACATCAGGCAGATAATCGTCACCGAAACTACCATCGTATTGATCTTGCTGCTCATCTGGCGCAGGACAAAGCTGTTGAGCCCTTTAAAATACAGCTTTTTACAAGACATAACGATGCGCAGCAAAAGTCCTGAAACCGACCAGAAGATAAAGAATGTAGAGACGATTCCCATGGCAATCGGCAGCATGAGCTGATCAGCAGTCAGAATCTTCGCCTTGGCCGTCACTATATAATAAGCCGCGCCAAGCACAGAGGCGGACAACAAAAACACGATCGTGCACAGCCAAGGATTTTTCATTTTCACCTGCTCCGACCGTCTGCCCGCCTGCAGCAGATCCAGCAGCTTACATTTGCCGATGGAAAACGTATTAAAAATCATCACGACGGCATACATTACACTAAAATAAAGTACTGTGCGCACCGCCGCATCCTTGGAAAATACAAACGCAAACTCCGTCATGTCCGCCTCAAACATATTGGCTACAAACACACTCATAATCTGCGAAAGGCCAGCACCGATTAGTAAGCCCGCACCAAGGGAAAGCAAGCCCACAAGCAATGTCTCAAAAAACAATATCATCGACACTTTGCGCTTCCCCATACCTAGAAGCAGATACAGACCAAACTCCTTGTTGCGCCGTTTCATCAAAAAACGGCTGGCATAGATAATCAAAAATCCCAGGATAAAGGATACAAACACGCTCACACCGGAGAGTGTCGTCGTCATCAGCTTGATAATCTCTTTTGTGGATGCGGAAACTTTCATCATCGCGGACTGGGTCTCAATGGCGTTGAAGATATAAAAAACCGACACACCCACGATCAGGGTAAAAAAGTATACCGCATAATCTTTCATACTTTTTTTGATATTTCGCAAAGATATTTTAAATAGCATCGCTCATGTCACCTCCCAACAATGTCACCACATCAATTATCTTGTCAAAGAACTGCTTGCGGCTGTCCTCTCCGCGGTGAACCTCATGAAACAGCTTGCCGTCCTTGATAAAAACCACCCTCCCTGCATAGCTGGCGGTAAAGGAATCATGCGTCACCATCAAAATTGTGGCGCCCCGCGCGTCATTGAGATAGCGGAAACGCTCTAAGAGCATTTTGGAGGACTTAGAATCGAGCGCTCCAGTCGGCTCGTCGGCTAAAATCAGTTTGGGGTCGGTGATAATGGCGCGCGCAGAGGCCACACGCTGCTTTTGACCGCCGGACATCTGATAGGGATACTTGTGCAGCACTTCCGCGATACCCAGATCCTGCGCTACTTTTTCCACAGCGCTGTCGATTTTTGCCGCTGAATAGTTCTGGATTGACAGAGCGAGTGCAATATTTTCATAGGCCGTCAACGTGTCAAGCAGATTAAAATCCTGAAAAATAAAACCGAGCTGTTCCCTGCGGAACTTGTTCAGCGCATTTCCCCGCAGCTTCGTGATATCTGCGCCGGACACATAAATATGTCCGCTCGTGACATGGTCGATCGTGGAAATACAGTTGAGCAGTGTGGTTTTTCCGCTTCCTGACGCTCCCATAATGGCGACAAATTCTCCCTTACCGACTGTAAACGATATATTGTCAAGCGCTTTCGTCAGGCTCGACTTGTTTCCGTAATACTTTTCAATCTGTTCCATCTTTAAAATCTCTTCCATAGATTTCCCATTCCTTTCTTGTATTAGTTCAGCCTTAAGTTTTCCAATTACACAATCAACCCTTTCAAAGCCGAACTGTTTACCAGTTCTTTCCGTTGATATGCTTATTTTATGGGAAATCATCACGGTTGTCGTTATCTTAAAATTACGGAACATTACAAAATTGTAGGGTTCATCTGTCACATTGCAAATGACACCATAACCATTTTAATCTCTGAAATAATAGTCATTTCTGGTAAAAGTAATCTGAACGTCCGTGTATTCCCCCGCTATTGTGCTAATCTCAATCCCGTGCCCTAATTTGTTACACAACTGCTTTACAATATATAATCCCATGCCCGTCGATTTTGCGTGCGTCCTGCCGTTTTCCCCGGTAAAGGCTTTCTTATAGACCTGCGGCAGATCTCCCGCCGCAATCCCCACGCCGTTATCCCACACATGAAGCACCGTCTTGTCTGCATCCTGTTTGGCAAAAATGCGAATCACAGAGGAATCTTCCTTTTTCTTGTATTTCATACTGTTGTTTACGAGCTGATTGAGAATAAACTCCATCCACTTCGCGTCCGTGATGATGCAAACGTTGACATGCTCTACAGAAAAATCGATACCGTTTTCCAACAAATCATCTTTATTTTTTAGCGCTGTCTTCCTCACAAGATCTGCGAGCGACACCTCCTTGATGATATAGTCATTCTCGGTGTGCTCCGAGCGCACATAATAAAGCACCTGGTCCGTGTAACTGTCGACTCTGCGTATCTGTTCCACATATTTCTTCTCCAGAGCCCCGCGGTTATTGTGACACATTAAAAGCAGGCTCGCGATGGGAAGCTTTACCTCGTGCACCCACATCTCTATATATTCTTTGAAATCCCGGATACTCTCTTCATATCCTTTCAAATGCTCCAACATGGATTTATTGATCTCATACATAGCCTCATGCCAGATCTGACCCTCATAAAAACCCGGATTTTCTATGGTTTCGAGCACCAGATATTTTTTGTCGAGGGATGCTAGATTATATAAAAATTCCTGGTAAAACTTTCTCTTGCGCAGGTAATCCCATGACAGATTTGCCGCCGCCAAAAAAAACAGCAGCAATGCAAATGCCCTCATCAGCGACACCGGCGACCGGAACGCCACCATCATTAGCCAAAATACCAAAAAAAATGTCACATATGTGACAATGCAAAATAATCTGTCTCTTATATATGCAGTAAAACGCATGGCGATTTCCTTTCTGTTTCCATATTATAAAAGTCAATACTTCTCACACCAGTGTTATGGCCTGCTCATTTTCAGCAGGTCAGCGCACTAATACATACCCTTGTTTTTTCCTCGTCTCGATCGCATCGGGATAACCAAATTCGCTCAGTTTCGCCCGCAGGCGGCTGATATTGACCGTTAAGGCATTGTCATTGACAAATTCATTGTTATCCCACAGATCGGTCATCAGCGCATCCCTTGAGACAATGCGCTCCTGATTCTCCAGCAGCAGTTGGAAGATGATCATCTCATTTTTGGTCAATAACAGTTCCTCCGCTTCCCGCACCAGCGTGCCTTTCGCCGGATTCACCAGAACGTCCCGATAGTGCAGCGCAGTTGTCCCCTCCCTGACCGCATCGATGCGCTTAAAGATATTGGCAATCCGAAGCAGCAGAATCGTCGGGTGATAGGGCTTGGTGATGTAGTCATCTGCCCCGTAGCTCATAGAAAGCACCTCGTCGGCCTCCGATGTGCGGCTCGTCACCATGATCACCGGAATCTGTGAGGTCTTTCGTATTTCGCGCAGCAACAGCTCCCCGTTTAGGCCGGGCAGATTGATATCCAACAACAACAGGTCCGCGTTTGCCGCAGCGATCGTTTCCGCCGCATGGGCAAAATCCGTCATTTCCTCCGCCTGATATCCGGCATTTTGCAATAATTCTTTCAGTTCCGCCGAGATGGCCACATCATCCTCGACAATTAAGATTCGTTTCATCAAAATCCCCCTTTTTCCAGCGATGCAAGGGTAAAGTCCAATATTGACCGTTTCCGCTCGCCGCGCACGGCCATATAAAACCACCGCTGCAAACCGCTGATCATCGGTGTTTCATTTATCATGTTTTGTTACAAAGTATCGAAATCCTCGCCGGAAAGAGCCATGATATCTTCCATGGAACATCCAAGCGCTCTGGCTAACTGCTGCACCGTCTTTGCAGTGCAGCGCGCAATGCTGCTTCGTCCGGCGCAGATGTCCATGATCGTTGTTTTCGGTACACCGCTTATTTTGGAAAGATGATACTTTGTCATATTCCTTTGATCAAGATAAGCCTGCAGCGTCATATTTGCCCCCGTTCTCTGCTGGTTTTTCTTATTATAATATCGGCATACCGACCTGCTGTCAATCAGTTTCTTCCTCGTATGTATGATAATCCAGCAATCGAGTAGGGGAGATTTCTTCCCTACTCGCTGCGCGGGGTGCGTGCTGCAACAGCAGCTATTTTCACTTCGCA
>CAJTYI010000035.1 GCA_910584215.1 uncultured Roseburia sp.
TCGATATACTGATAAGAAAAACGATATAACTTTTGATAGGAGCTATTTTCATATTTATTCATTTGTATGTTATAAAGCTTACTAGTTAAGAACCTATACTTTTTTGCCGAATGGCACTTCTTTTCAATTTATCGAGAAAAGCAATCATCGTAACACCAATACTGGCAAAGCTGTTCTATGTTTTACTACAAAATGTAACTGAATCGCTATTCACATATTTTAATTTTCTACTGCCAGTTGAATTTATAGGACGAACTAACCGACAAGGACAAAACGCGGTAAGAACTGCTATTGCACCGAAAGCGCAGAGTAACCCATCAGGCTTTCATCCACCTCTCTCGCCGCCTCGCGGCCCTCGCGGATTGCCCAGACAACCAGAGACTGCCCGCGGCGCACGTCGCCTGCGGCAAATACATTTTTGGCGCTGGCCGCATAGGAGCCGTCGGCCGTCGCCACATTTGTCCGCTCATCCATCTTTACGCCAAACGCATCCGCGACGTATTTTTCCGTTCCCAGAAATCCGGCGGCAATCAATACCAGGTCTGCCTCCATCTTCTGCTCAGAACCGGCAACTTCTGCCATCACCATGCGACCTGTCTTTTCGTCCTTTTTACTCTCCAGCTGCACAGTGATGATGCCGCAAAGACTGCCGCTCTTATCTTTCAAAAACTCTTTTACGGTAGTCTGATAAATGCGCGGATCATGGCCGAACACGGCAATCGCCTCCTCCTGTCCATAATCGGTCTTGCAGACTTTAGGCCACTGCGGCCAGGGATTGTCATCTGCCCGGACGTCAGGAGCTTTCGGCATCATCTCAAGCTGTGTTACGCTCGCCGCGCCGTGGCGGACCGCAGTGCCCACACAGTCGTTTCCCGTGTCTCCGCCGCCGATGATCACTACTTTTTTCCCTTTTGCCGAGATATACTGATGATCTTTTAATTCGGAATCCAAAAGACTCTTAGTCGTCGCTTTCAAAAAGTCCACGGCAAAATAAATTCCCTTTGCATCCCTGCCCGGCGCTTTGATATCGCGTGGATTCTTGGCGCCGCACGCTAAGATAACACGGTCATACTCCTTTAACAGCTTGGCGGCTTTGATATCTTTTCCGATGTTGGCACCCGTCACAAAAGAAACCCCCTCCGCTTTCATGATCTCTACTTTGCGGTCGATCACCCACTTTTCCAGTTTCATATTTGGGATGCCATACATCAACAGGCCGCCGACGCGGTCATCCCGCTCAAACACCGTGACCGCATGACCGCGTTTGTTGAGCTGGTCTGCCGCGGCCAGACCGGCCGGGCCGGAACCGACAACCGCCACCTTTTTGCCGGTGCGCACTCTGGGCGGACGGGCCGCCGCATATCCCATCTCATAGGCATACTCGATGATTCCATATTCATTAGCTTTGCAGGTGACCGGGTCCTCCCAGTTGCCGCAGGTGCAGGCCGCCTCGCAGAGCGCCGGGCACACTCTGGCGGTAAACTCCGGAAAATTGTTCGTCTTGCCTAGACGGTTGTAAGCCTGTTGCCAGTTTCCGGTATAGATCAGATCATTCCACTCCGGCACCAGATTGTGCAGTGGACAGCCCGATGTCATGCCCATCAGCGTCATGCCCGACTGGCAGAACGGCACACCGCAGTTCATACAGCGCGCCGCCTGCGTCTGCTGCCTCTCGCGCGGCAGGGGCGTGTGAAATTCGTTATAATGTTGTATACGCTCTTTTGGCGGCACCGCGCGCGCATTTTCTCTCTCATATTCCATAAATCCAGTTGGTTTTCCCATAATTCCCTCCAATTTGTTACGGTTCGCTTAAAACCTGTTCTCACGGAATACACAGTTTATGCGCATTCCTCATCCGAAAATAGTAACTCCATTTTCCTGCGCTCTCTATTCGCGTGTGTTCGCATAAAAGGCTTCAATCTGGGCCTGCTCGGAGGAGAGCCCTTTCTCCTCCATCTGTACGATCGCCATCAGCATACGGTTATAGTCGTACGGTATGACTTTTTTAAACTTGGGCAGATAATCACTGAAATGGTCAAGCACCTCCTTGCCTTTTTCGGAATTGGTCAGCGCCACATGTTCGTTGATCATGCTCTTTAATTCCATAACGTCATATTTATTGGAGATCGCTTCGGAAAATACCATCTCTTTGTTGACCCGCGTATACAGATCATTATCCTCGTCGAGCACATACGCGATACCGCCACTCATACCTGCCGCAAAGTTTTTACCGGTTTTTCCGAGAATGACCACGCGGCCGCCCGTCATATACTCACAGCCGTGGTCTCCCACGCCCTCCACCACGGCGAGCGCACCGGAATTGCGCACACAGAATCGTTCGCCCGCAACGCCGCTGATAAACGCTTTGCCGTTTGTGGCTCCGTAAAGCGCCACGTTGCCGATAATAATATTTTCGTCTTTTTTAAAGGTTACCCCGGTCGGCGCACAAACCACCAGTTTGCCGCCGGAGAGTCCCTTGCCGAAATAGTCGTTGGAATCGCCCACCAGCTCGAGTGTCAGCCCCTTCGGTATAAATGCCCCGAAGCTCTGACCACCGGCTCCTTTGCACTTCACGATAAAAGTATCTTCCGGCAATCCTTCCACTCCGCAGCGCTTCGTGATCTCGGAACCAAAAATCGTGCCGAACGACCGATCGGTATTGGTGACCTCGACTTCGATGCTTCTGCGCCCTCTCTGCTCGAGCGCGCCCCCAAGCTGCTTTAATAAGACCGTGACGTCTTTGGACTTTTCCAGCTCAAAATCGTAGACTTGCTTGGGGTCAAAAATAACGTTCTCTTTGGAACCGGCATAGGGATTGTGAAGAATACGGCTTAAATCCATCTCCCGCTGGCGTCCCGCCAAATCCTCACGGCACTTTAACAGGTCGCTTCTGCCGACCATCTCATCGATCGTGCGCACGCCCAGCTTCGCCATATATTCCCGCAGCTCCTGCGCGACGAAGCGCATAAAGTTCTCCACATACTCTGGCTTTCCGGCAAACCGTTTGCGCAGCGCCGGGTTTTGGGTGGCGATGCCGGCCGGACAGGTATCGAGGTTGCACACACGCATCATCACGCAGCCCAAAGTCACCAGCGGAGCCGTCGCAAAGCCGTACTCCTCCGCTCCCAGCAGCGCCGCGATCGCAACGTCACGGCCGCTCATCAATTTGCCGTCCGTCTCGATGCGCACTTTATTTCTCAGGCCGTTCATAATCAGCGTCTGATGCGTCTCCGCAAGACCAAGCTCCCAGGGCAGCCCGGCATTGTGTATCGAGCTCGACGGCGCCGCGCCCGTGCCTCCGTCGTAGCCGGAGATCAACACGACCTGCGCGCCGGCTTTTGCCACTCCGGCGGCGACGGTGCCGACGCCGGCTTCCGAGACAAGCTTGACGGTAATGCGGGCATCGCGGTTGGCATTTTTCAGATCATAAATCAACTGCTCTAAATCCTCAATCGAATAGATATCATGATGCGGCGGCGGAGAGATCAGAGAAACCCCCGGCGTTGACATTCTCGTCTTCGCTATCCATGGGTATACTTTCTTACCCGGCAGATGACCTCCCTCTCCGGGCTTTGCCCCCTGCGCCATCTTAATCTGTATCTCCTGCGCACTCACCAGATACGAACTGGTGACGCCGAAGCGGCCGGAAGCGACCTGTTTGATCGCCGAACAGCGGTTTAACGGACTGTTTTTACTTGCGATGCGCTCCGCGTCCTCGCCGCCCTCCCCGGAATTAGACTTTCCGTGGAGGCGGTTCATGGCGATGGCTAACGTCTCGTGCGCCTCCTGTGAGATCGACCCGTAAGACATCGCGCCCGTCTTAAACCGAGTGACGATAGAATCGACGCTCTCCACCTCCTCGATCGGCACTCCCTTTTTCGGAAAACGAAAATCCATCATGCCGCGCAGCGTGATCTTGCGCTCCTGCTCATTGACCAGATCGGAATACTGACAAAACAGCTCATAGTCACCGCGCCTGGTAGATTCCTGCAACAGATGAATCGTGGCCGGGTTATAAAGATGCGCATCCGCCCCGCTTCTCATCTTATGGCGGCCCCTGCTGTCGAGCGTCATATCCGTTTCAAGCCCCAGCGGGTCGTAGGCCGCGGAGTGCAGAGCATCCACGTCCTCCTCGATATCTTTGAGATGAATACCGCCGATGCGGCTGACCGTATTCGTAAAATACCGGTCGATCACGGCCTTATCAATGCCGATCGCCTCAAAAATCTTGGAGCCCTCGTAAGACTGAATGGTCGATATTCCCATTTTTGACGCAATCTTGACGATACCGTTTAAGATCGCGTAATTATAATCCTCCACAGCCGCATAGTAATCCTTATCCAGCATGTGCTCATCCACCAATTGTTTTACGGTCTCCTGTGCCAGATAGGGATTGATCGCGCAGGCGCCGTAACCGAGCAGCGTTGCGAAGTGGTGTACCTCGCGCGGCTCGCCCGACTCTAAGATCATGGCGACGGAAGTTCTCTTTTTTGTTCTTACCAGATGCTGCTGCAACGCGGACACGGCCAACAGAGAAGGAATCGGCACATGGTTTTCATCCACCCCGCGGTCGGAGAGAATCAGGATATTGGCGCCGTCCCGGTACGCCCGGTCAGCCTCCACAAACAAACGCTCCACCGCTTTCTCCAGACTGGTATTTTTGTAATAAATTATCGGTATAATCGCTACCTTAAAACCGTCTACTTTCATAGACTTGATCTTCATCAGATCTGTGTTGGTCAATATCGGATTGTCTACTTTTAACACCCGGCAGTTTGCGGCCTTCTCCTCCAACAGATTGCCGTCCTCTCCGATATACACGGTGGTGGAAGTCACGATCTTCTCGCGGATGGAATCAATCGGCGGATTGGTCACCTGCGCAAACAATTGTTTAAAATAATTGAACAGCGGCTGATGGTCACTCGCCAAAGCCGCAAGCTGGGTGTCAATTCCCATGGCGGTTGTGGCTTCGCCGCCGTCTCTTGCCATCGGCAGGATCGCTTCTTTTAAAGACTCATAGGTGTAGCCAAACGCTCTCTGCATCCGCTTGCGCTCCTCTTTGGTGTACTCCGGCACTCTCCCGTTTGGTATCTTAAGCTCCTTAAGCTGCAACAGATTACAGTCGAGCCATTCGCCGTAGGGCTGTTTGCCGGCATACATCTCCTTTAGCTCGTCATCATCAATGACTTTTCCCGCCACCGTATCAACCAGCAGCATTTTCCCCGGACGAAGCCGCTCCTTTGCCACAATTTTCGTCGGAGCGATATCCAGCACCCCCACCTCGGAGGAAAGAATCAAATAATCGTCGTCTGTAATATAATATCTCGAAGGGCGCAGGCCGTTGCGGTCGAGCACGGCTCCCATGATATCGCCGTCTGAAAACAGGATGGATGCCGGGCCATCCCACGGCTCCATCATGGTCGCATAATACTGATAAAAATCTTTTTTCTTCTGGCTCATGATGTGATTATTAGCCCACGGCTCCGGTATCATAATCATCACGGCCAGCGGCAGGTCCATACCGCTCATCACAAGAAACTCCAGCGTGTTATCGAGCATCGCGGAATCGGACCCCTCACTGTTGATGACGGGAAGCACTTTTTGCAACTCGCCTTTTAGGAGCCCGGACTCCATATTCTCCTCGCGGGCAAGCATTTTGTCGGCGTTTCCCTTGATGGTATTGATCTCACCGTTGTGCACGATAAAACGATTCGGATGCGCCCTCTCCCAGCTTGGATTTGTGTTGGTGGAAAAGCGCGAATGTACGGTTGCAATCGCCGACTCGTAATCATGATCCTGCAGGTCGGCAAAAAACAACCGCAGCTGTTCCACCAGAAACATTCCCTTATAGACAATCGTCCGACTGGAAAGCGATACCACATAGGTATCATCGTTGGACTGTTCAAAAACACGCCTTGCAATATAGAGCATGCGGTCAAACGCAAGTCCTTTTTCTGTCTCTTTCGGCCTCTCCACGAACCCCTGCATAATATACGGCATACAGTCCACCGCCTTCTGTCCCAGCTTAGTCGGGTCGATCGGCACCTCTCTCCAGCCCAAAAATCTCATGCCCTCTTTTTCTACGATGACCTCAAACATCTTTTTGGCCTGATTGCGCTTTAGCTCATCCTGCGGAAAGAAAAACATACCGATACCATAATCTCTCTCACCGCCGAGCGCAATTCCTGCTGATTTTGCGGCTTTTTGGAAAAACTTGTGGGAGATCTGGAGCAGAATACCGACGCCGTCGCCTGTTTTGCCCTCCGCATCTTTGCCTGCCCTGTGCTTTAAATTTTCCACGATCTTTAACGCGTTTGCCACCGTCTCATGCGTCTTTACACCTCTGATATTTACTACGGCTCCGATTCCGCAATTATCATGTTCAAACGACGGGTCATACAAACCGCAGCCGCTGTGAGCAACGTTTCCCGCGCAAAAACGGGCGCTATGGTACCTGTCTGCTTTGTTGTGCTGCATCTTTCTTTTATCCTGCCTCTCCATACTGTTCTCCCTTCCTGGTATCAGTTTATCGCCGCGTGTGTCTTCGCACGGCGGACACTTGTCGTTTACTGACTTACTATCCTTACTATACAACTTTCTTTTTCTTTTGTCTACCTGTTTTTTTCTGTAATTGTCAGATAATCAGAATATATCATTTTTTCCGTTTAATTGTTCTTAAGATGTTTTAATATTCTTTTCAAATCATCCATTTTCAAACAATTCAAACACAAAAAAGGCGAAAAAACTTATTTGTTTTCTCGCCTTTGAGCTTTCTGTATGAAATTGTGTCTAAATTGTATCACCTGCGTCTGCTGTCCTTCTCGACTCACCAGTAATATTCAGGGCAAACAACAGCGCGCTCCTAATCAGGATATAGCCGTAGACAACAGCCATGTCCCCCTACCTTTCTCTCCTGCGCCGATACTGCCGCACCAGATACCAGACGGCCGCCCCACCGACCAAACACATCGCCGCTGTGGCTGCAATCCCCGCCGCCGTGGGCTCATAGGCAAACGCCAAAAATCCTGTGCTCTCCCGCAAAACTGCCACGAGATTGGCCGCAATATGTGCCAATATGCAGATATAAATGCAGTTCGTCTTCTCCAGCAAAAACGCCAGCAGCACACCGAGCAGCGCCGCATAGAGAAACTGCACCAGATTGGCGTGGACAAGGCCAAAGATAGCGCTGGAAATAAACATGGCCGGAACAATCGCCACCGAGACGGCATCCTCCGCCGCAACCTCCGCGTTTAACAGCAGCGCGCGCACGCGCCGGTATACCACGCCGCGGTATAAAAGTTCCTCCGATACCGGTATGATAAGGCAGGAACCAAGCAGCTCAAAGATCACCCTGCCGCCAAAAAATGCCTGATTCGCCTCCGCAAACCCCTGCGATACCTCCATCAGCGGCGTCATTGCCAGGATGTTGTTGAGCGCGGCTCCCAGAAAGGCCGCCGCGATCAGCGCCAGCGTCCCGTCCGCTATCAATTCTTTCAGCCCGGGACTCCTGCCGTAACGTCCCGTGTCTTTAAGGCGTTTCGTGTCCGCAGCAAAATAACGCCACATAAACGGCACGGTCACTGCACAGGCAACTGTTTGCCGCAGCATATAGGAAGCGTCACCGGAAGTGACAAATCCCTCCATCAGATAATAGACAATACCGGTGATCACATAATACACGCCAATCGGCAGTACGATGTTTATAATTCGTATCACTTTTATATTCATAAAAATTACTATGCCTTTCCCGTATATCAAGCTTATGTTTCAGCCTGTCCTGGCGTTTGACTGTCCGCTTCCCCCTGCGCAAGCTCCTCATAAAGCTGCCGCACCGTCTTATGGAGCAGAGGATGCCTGAAGTTTGGACAGAGCTTAAGCAGCGGCCGTAAGACAAAATCGCGGTTCTGCATGTCCACATGGGGAATCACCAGCGCATCATCCTCATACACCAGCCCGTCGTAAAAAATAATATCCAAATCCAGCGTCCTTGGTCCCCAGCGGACCTCGCGCGTCCGCCCCGCCTGCCGTTCGATCCTATGTAACAGGTTAAGAAGCTCTCCCGGCGCAAGCAAAGTGTCCAAAGCGATGGCAGCATTTAAAAAATCCTCCTGCTCCACTCCCCCGTAGGGTTTGGTGCGCAAAAAATCCGAAACCCGGCGCACTGCGACCGACCGCTCTTTTGAAAGCCGCTCCACTGCTCCTCTAAGATAGGCCTCCCGGTCGCCCATATTAGAACCGATCGAAAGATAGACGCGGTGCCATGCCCGGTGCAGTGAAACCGAGACATTCTCAAACGGAAGCCCAATCGGCGCGTGAGGTTTACATAGCTCTAAATCCACCGCCCGAAGCCCCTGCTCTCCCCAGCCAAGCAACAGCTCCGCCGCCAAGTGCTCCGCCGCCGCCTCCAGCAGCCGATACGTGTTGTTCTGCAAAAAATCTGTGATAAAGTGGCATACCTCGCCGTAATCGACGGAATCTTCCAGCGCGTCGCTGCCCCCCGCCTTTCGGCAGTCTAAAAACAGGCCGGCGTTGACATAAAAATCCTGTCCGTCTGCCGTCTCCTGCGGGAATACCCCGTGGTGGGCAAATACCCGCAAATTTGTAATCTTAATACAATCCATTTATTTTACCAGCTTTGCCGTCTCATAATTCAAAATTGCCTCGATCATGCGGATGGCTCTCGCATTTTCCTTGACATCATGTACGCGCACAAATGCGCAGCTATTCTCCGCGGCAAACACGGTCGTCACCAACGTGCCCTCGACGCGCTCGTCCACCGGCAGATCAAGCGTTAATCCGATGACGGATTTGCGCGAAGCGCCAAGCATCACCGGATACCCCCACTGCTGCAATTCCCGCAGTCTACAGATGACTTCCAGATTCTGCGGGTATGTCTTGCCAAACCCGATACCCGGGTCAATCATCACCTTCTGCGAGGCGATCCCCGCCTGTTTTGCTGTCTTTAAGATACCCTGTAAGTCGGACTGCAGTTCCGAGAAGAAATCCGTGTATTCGGCCTTTTCCCTGTTGTGCATCAGACAGCACGCTTTGCCGGAATCACAGATCACCTTCGCCATATTCTCATCATACTTTAAGCCCCAGGCATCATTGATCATATCCACGCCCGCTTCCACAGCGGCGGCGGCCACCTTGCTCTTATAGGTATCGATCGACAGCGGCACATCGAAGCGCTCTTTTATAGCCGCAATCATCGGGGCAGTGCGTGCGATCTCCTCCTCCTCCGAGATCATCGTATATCCCGGCCGCGTCGACTCCCCTCCAATATCAATGATATCCGCACCGTCGGCAATCATCTCTTCCACATGGAACAGCGCGGCATCCAATGTGTTATATTTGCCGCCGTCTGAAAATGAATCCGGTGTCACGTTTAAAATCCCCATAATATAAGTATTGTTCCGCGTATCAAAATAACGATTTCCTATTATCATCTGTGCCCTCTCTTTCTTGAATCTTTATTTTATCAGCGCAAAAAATGTTGTCTGCAGGTTTTCCTGTTCTGCAAAAACACCGCGGCTGACATAAGTGACGGTTTTACTGCCAGGTTTTTTGACGCCCCGCATCGTCATACACATATGTTCCGCCTCCACCATAACCATAACCCCCTGCGGTTTTAAATATTCCATCAGCGCATCGGCAATCTGCGCCGTCATGCGTTCCTGCAACTGTGGGCGCTTCGCGTACACTTCCACCGTGCGCGCAAGTTTGCTAAGCCCCACTACCCTGCCATTCGGAATATAGGCAATATGCGCTCTCCCGTAAAACGGCATAAAATGGTGTTCGCAGGTGGAGTAAAAGCAGATATCTTTCTCCAATACCATCGCATTGTCCGCCACGGCAAATGTCTTAGACAACGGCTCTGCGGCATCCGAATCCATCCCCGCAAAGATCTCCTCATACATGCGGGCGATGCGCTCCGGCGTCTCCAAAAGGCCTTCTCTGCCGCCATCCTCCCCGATTCCCTCAATGATTAAGCGCACGCCCTCTTTGATTTTTTCAATGTCCATCATTTCTGTCCACCTCGCCGGCCCGTAATTTCCCAGGCATCGTTTCTGTCACGCAGGCTTTCACCTCTGCCAGATAGGATAGCGAACCCCATGCCACAATCACATCTTTTGCGCCGCTGCCCAAAAGAGACTGTTCCACCGCCTTTTGCACCGTTTCACAGTCCGTCACCGCACACTCTTTTTCCCGCCCCAAGGTGCGCAAGATCTCTCTGACCTCACCAGACAGCATATGTCCGGATAACGCACGCCCGTTTTTGGGCGTCACGGTATAGACGCGCCCGGCCAGCGGCAGCAGAAGCTTGAGCATATTCTCACGTTCTTTATCCTGTAACACTCCTATTATATAAGTTATCCTTCTGTTTGTAAAACAATTTTCCAGTGATTCCTTTAATTTTTCAGCCGCATCATAATTGTGCGCCCCGTCAATCACAAAAAAAGGCCGCTCTCTGATTAATTCATATCTCCCTGGCCAGCGCGCCTTCGCAAAACCACGCCGGATTGTCTCTATGGGGATACACAGCACCCGGCGCAAAACGGTGAGCGCCAGCAGAGAATTTTCCATTTGATAACTTCCAGTCATATGCAGGGTGAGGAAAACCGTTGTCTCCCCGGCCGCAGACAGACCCATGCCACCGTCCGGCTCTGCCCCCTGTACTTGCCGAAACGATCGGGACGGCTCTTCCCGGTAGACGTAACTTAGCCGGTCCATACTCTGCGCTGCCAATGTGCAGCGGTCTGCCCGCGCCACAAAAAGCTGTGCTCCCATCTCATCAGCCGCATGTTTGATCACTTCCATCACTTCCGGTTTTTGCTCCGCGGTCACAACCGGACAGCCTGGTTTGATGATACCTGCCTTTTCCTGTGCGATCTCCCGCTGCGTTTCCCCCAGATACTGCATGTGATCCATGCCAATCGAGGTAATCACGCTGCAAAGCGGACGCGTGATTAGATTGGTGGCATCCAATCTGCCCCCCATGCCCGTCTCCAGCAAAACATAATCGCAGTTCTGCTGAAAAAACCACAAAAACGCGACGGCCGTATCCACCTCAAAGGCGGTAGGCTGCGGCAGCCCCTTAGAAACCAGAATGTCACAAGCCGTGCGGGCCTGTGACAAAACACTGACATATTCTTCTTCCGTGATCGAAACGCCGTTTACCTGCCAGACTTCAAGCGGGGAAAATACCGCGGGGGACGTAAATCTTCCCACCTGATACCCCGCCTCCATGAGCGCAGCGCCAAGGAACGCACCGACAGAACCTTTGCCGTTTGTGCCGGCCAGATGCAGGATTGTAAGTTTTTCCTGCACGTTTGACAACTCCCGCATCAGATTTCGGATACTGTCAAGACCTGGCACAATGCCCGCTTTGCTGATTGTCTCCATATAATTCTTGGCTCCCGCATAAGACAAGTGATCAAACTTTTCCGCCAAAACTGTGCCTCCATCCACTGCTTACTCTTTCACATTTTCTTCCAGTTTCTCTGCATACCTTTTACTTCTTCGTTCCTTTGGTGTCCCGGTTCCCAACGCGCATATTGGACAACTCCGTCTCTTTTTGGCGCAGCTCAATCACATATCTTTGCCCTTCCGGCAAAAGATGGATTTGTCGCAATTGATCTCCGGCGCCTAGCTTCATGCCCCTGACACCCACCGCCGTTTTCTTTTTTTCCGGCACGGTGTCCACGCCGATTCTTAAAAAGAAATCCTTCTCGGACTGCATGACGATCGTCTCACTGCCTTCGATGGGAGTCACCAGAAGCACTTCGTCGCCGTCCGCAAGCTTTGTGGCCGCGGTCGTCTTTTTCGAGACCAGAAACTCCTTCCCGTCCACAGCCTTTAACATAGCCCCCCTCGTGCCAAACAACAGCTTTTGGCTGCTAAGCGCGCAAAGATTGGTAATATAGACAAAATTCTCCCCGCCGCTGTTATAGTTGCTGACGTTATCGATCGGCGTACCTTTGTCGCGGAATTTGCCAAACGGCAGATCGGAGAGTTTTAGCAGATGCATCTGTCCCCGGTTGGTAAATATACAAATCTTATCCGTATTGCGGCAGGTAATCACACAACGGTTTTCCGCGTCCGCCGCCTCCTTATTTCTCTCGTAGGCAGCAACGTCGATGGTCTTGGCATAGCCGAAACGATCCATCAGAAAGACGATATCCATCTCCTCTGGCTTTTCCTCCACCACAACGGCGGCCTCCAAATTATCGACCACCGTCCGCCTTGGCCTTGCATATTCCTTTTTGTAGCGTTGTAGCTCCTTGATAATGGTCTTGGCCATCACGCCGCGGCTGCCCAATATAGCCTCATATTCCGCGATATTGGCAAGCGTCTTTTCGTGGTCTTTCATCAACGCCTCGATCTCAAGGCCGATCAGCTTATAGAGACGCATCTCTAAGATCGCGTCCGCCTGCCGCTCGGTAAAACGAAGCCTGGCAGCATTTTTTTCTGCCTGCCTGGTTTTAAATGTAATATTGGCAGTAACGCCGCCGGTCAGACATGCTTTCGCATCCTTGACGTTCTTGCTGCCCCGCAAAATCTCAATGATGAGGTCGATCACGTCGCAGGCGGCGATTAAGCCCTCCTGAATCTCTTTTTTGTCTAATTCCCTGGACAATAAGGTCTGATATTTCCGGGTGGCAAGCTCATACTGAAACGCCACATGATGGCGTATCATCGGGACGATACCCATCGTCTCCGGCCTGCCGTCTGCGACCGCGAGCATATTGACACCAAACGTGTCCTCAAGCTTTGTCTTTTTATAGAGCAGATTTATCATGTGGCCGGCATCTGCCCCCTTGCGCAGCTCAATGACGATGCGTATCCCCTCTTTGGAGGACTGGTTGGTGATATCTACAATGTCATTTGTCTTTTTCGTCTCCACCAGGCTGTATACGTCGTTTAAAAACTTGCCAATATTGGCGCCGATCATGGTATAAGGAATCTCAGTGATGACGATGCGCTCTCTACCGCCTTTCATCGGCTCAATCTCGACTTTGCCGCGGACTTTGATCTTGCCGCTCCCGGTCGCATAGATCGCCTTTAACTCATCCTTGTTGGCTACCAGACCGCCGGTCGGAAAGTCAGGCCCCGGTATATAAGCCATCATCTGTTCCGTGTTTATGTCGGGGTTTTTCATGTAGGCGATGACGCCGTCTATTACCTCGCCCAGATTGTGGGGCGGGATATTGGTCGTCATTCCTACTGCGATACCCTCGGCGCCGTTGACCAACAAATTCGGCACTTTCACCGGCAGCACCACAGGCTCTTTCTCCGTCTCGTCAAAGTTTGGCACAAAGTCGACCACATTTTTGTCTAAGTCCGCCAGATAGGCCTCCTGCGTGATCTTATGCAGCCTCGCCTCGGTGTAGCGCATAGCGGCGGCTCCGTCGCCCTCGATTGAGCCAAAATTGCCGTGACCGTCCACCAGCGGCATCCCCATTTTAAAATCCTGCGCCATCACCACGAGCGCGCCGTAAATGGAACTGTCTCCGTGGGGATGGTACTTACCCATGGTATCGCCCACGATACGCGCGCTCTTTCTGTAAGGCTTGTCATAGCGGATTCCCAGCTCGTACATATCATAGAGCGTGCGGCGCTGCACCGGCTTTAGCCCGTCCCGCACGTCAGGGAGGGCGCGGGCGATAATGACGCTCATCGCATAATCAATAAAAGATTTTTGCATCAGCTCCGAATACTCGGTGCGGATGATCTGTTCTTCCTGTCTCATCTACGGCTCCTCCTAAGCGTCGATCTCGGCATCCTGCGCGTGCTGGTAGATAAACGTCCGGCGCGGAGGCACATCATTGCCCATCAAAAGTTCCGTCACCTGGGATGCCATACGTCCATCTTCAATTTCTACCTTTTTGAGCATGCGCGTCTTAGGGTCCAGTGTCGTCTCCCAAAGCTGCTCTGCGTCCATCTCCCCCAGACCTTTGTAGCGCTGTAAAGTAAAACTGCCCTTGTGCGTTTTTCTGTACCGCTCTAAGGCGGCATCATCATAGAGATACTCCTCTTCCCCTCTGGACGGAATCGCCTTGTAGAGCGGCGGCATGGCGACATACACATGGCCCTCGTAGATCAGTTCCGGCATAAAACGGTAAAACAAAGTCAAAAGGAGCGTGGAAATATGCGCGCCGTCCACATCGGCATCCGCCATAATAATAATTTTGTCGTAGCGCAGTTTTGTGATGTCAAAATCATTGCCGAACCCTTCAGAAAAACCGCAGCCAAACGCGTTGATCATGGTCTTGATCTCGGCGTTGGCCAGTACTTTATCGATGCTCGCCTTTTCCACGTTCAATATCTTGCCGCGGATTGGCAATATCGCCTGAAAGCTGCGGTCTCTGGCCGTCTTGGCAGAACCGCCCGCGGAATCCCCCTCCACGATAAAAATTTCGCAGACGGACGCGTCTCTGCTCTCGCAGTTTGCCAGCTTTCCGTTGGAATCAAAAGAGAATTTTTGCTTTGTGAGAAGATTCGTCTTTGCTTTCTCCTCGGTCTTTCTGATTTTAGCCGCTTTCTCCGCACAGGAAATTACGGTTTTTAAGATTTCCAGATTTTTATCGAAATATAACTGAATCTCATCTCCGGTCACCTTCGCCGTCGCCCGCGAGGCATCCTGATTGTCGAGCTTCGTCTTTGTCTGTCCCTCAAAGCGCGGCGCGGGATGTTTGATCGAAACCACCGCCGTCATACCGTTTCTCACATCGGCCCCGGTAAAATTGGCGTCTTTTTCCTTTAAGATTCCCAGCTCCCTGGCATAGGAATTGATAACACTCGTGAACACCGTCTTAAAACCTGTGATGTGCGTCCCGCCCTCCGCGTTGAATATATTGTTACAAAAACCTAAGATATTCTCGTGAAATTCATTGGTATATTGAAACGCCGCCTCCACAGTGATGCCTTCGCTCTCGCCCCGAAAATAGACGACTTCATGCAACGCCTCGTTCTTGCGGTTGATATCCTCCACAAACCCGCGTATCCCATCCTCCTCGTGATACTCGATATGCTCGGTCTCCTCGCCGCGACGGTCTTCGTAGATAATGGTCAGCTGCGGATTCAAATACGCCGTCTCATGCATCCGGCTCTTGACCTCATCCCCCTTAAATCTCGTCTTCTCAAAAATTTCAGGGTCGGGCAGAAACCGCACCTTCGTCCCGGTTTTTCTTGTCTTTGCAACCTTTGGCAATAAGCCGTCTTCCAGCTCCACAACCGGATTACCGCGCTCATAGCGGTCATGATGCACATGTCCTTCCCTGCTGATCTCGACATCCATCCAAACGGACAGGGCATTTACCACTGAGGAGCCGACACCGTGCAGCCCGCCGCTGGTCTTGTAGGAAGAATCGTCAAATTTACCGCCCGCATGCAGCGTCGTATACACAAGGCGCGCAGCGGACACGCCTTTGGCATGCATCCCTACCGGGACACCGCGCCCGTTATCTTCCACGGTGCAGGAACCGTCGGCCTCGAGTGTAACCCGTATCGTATCGCACGCGCCGGCTAGATGTTCATCGACCGCATTGTCGACGATCTCATAGATCAGATGATTTAATCCTTTGCGCGACACGCTCCCGATATACATACCCGGGCGCTTGCGCACCGCCTCAAGTCCCTCCAAAACCGCTATGCTGTCTGCATCATAAGATGCTGCCTTTCCCATTTTACAACCATTTCCTTTCTTTATATAATCAACGCCAGCGCCCTCTAGTCCTTCTCCTGGTTCTGATGTTTCATGTGCGCTAACACCATCATGGCAATCTTAAAAGTCATGGCGTCGTCAAACTTTCGTATATCAAGCCCAATCACCTTTTCCAAGCGTTCCAGCCGATACACCAGTGTGTTGCGGTGCACATAGAGCTGTCTCGCCGTCTCCGATATGTTAAGATTATTCTCCAGAAACTTCTGTATCGTAACCGTATTCTCCTCGTTAAAAACATCGGGCACCTCTTCGCCGAACACTTCGTGGATAAACATCTCGCACAGCGTCATCGGCAGTTGGTAGATCAGCCGCCCAATGCCCAGATAACCGTAGGCAACCGTCTCTTTTTCCGCATAGAAAATCTCCCCCACCTCCAGCGCCATTTTCGCCTCCTGGTAAGATCTGCTGATATCCTGCAAATTATTGACGCGGCTGCCGTATCCCACCCGCACGCGCATCATCAGCTCCGTGTGGATACTGTCAATAATCATATTCGCAAACTGCAAAAGAGCCTCCTGGTCCATGGCCGCGGTGTCTTTGATCACTACTATATTCTGCTCGTCCACCTCGGTCACAAAATCCCTGGTTTTCGTGATAAACAGATTCTTGACTAACTCCATGGCCGCCGTATCTTTTTTATTTTCCAATTCAAGTACAAAGACCACGCGCTCCGCCTGCTCAATGTGCAGCTTCTGCGCCTTATTGTACATGTCAACGACTAACATATTGCCCAGCAGGATATTCTGCATAAAATTATTTCTGTCAAACTGTTCCATATACGCCAGAGCAAGATTCCTGATCTGACACACGGCCAGCCTGCCCACCATATAGGCGTCCTCACCGCCGGACTTCGTCAATAAAATATATTCCAGTTCCTCCTCGACGAACACCTTAAAAAAGTGGTATCCCGCCAGCATCTGGCTCTCCGCCATTGATGAGGCAAAGTCAACCACCGCTTTCTCCATGTCCTCCACGATCGTTAAGGTAGCCGCCGCCAGTTTTCCCCGCTCCGAATATAGCGCCAGATCAATTTTTGATATTTCTTTGATCTCGTCAATCGCCGTCTGTAGTTTATGACTCGATACCATATTTCCCCCCTATAAGGTAAAAAAACTGGGTGCAGCTTTTGCACCCAGTCTTATCCAGTCTGCGTATTAATTCTAACGAATTAGTTGGTAATTGTCAATTCTGTTTCTTTGTCGAATACATGAATCTTCTCAGGATCAAGCGCCAGCGTAATGCGGTCTCCAACGCGCGCCGTTGTTCTCGACTCCACCTTTGCACACATATTGGAATTAGCAACCTTAAAGTATAAGATAACCTCGGAACCGAGCAGCTCGTATCCGTTAATGTCGGCATCAAATGTACTCTCTTTGTAAGTCTCGATCTCCATCTGCGAATCGGAGATAGCTTCCGGTCTGATACCCATCACTACCGTCTTGCCGTTGTAACCGCCATCGATCATCTTCTTCGCCTTTGCGGGAGGAAGTGTAATGCTCGTTCTCTCGAAATTGAGCGTAACCTTGTCACCCTGTACCTTGCAGACAGCATCGACAAAGTTCATCTGCGGAGAACCGATAAATCCGGCAACGAACAGGTTGTTCGGCTCATTGTATAATTTCTGCGGAGAATCTACCTGCATGATCACACCGTCTTTTAAAACGACGATACGCGTACCAAGCGTCATAGCCTCTGTCTGGTCATGGGTAACGTAAATAATCGTAGCTTTCAGTCTGTTGTGCAGTGCGGAAATCTCGGTACGCATCTGTACACGCAGCTTAGCGTCCAAGTTGGATAACGGCTCATCCATCAGGAATACTTTCGGGTTACGCACGATCGCACGACCCATGGCAACACGCTGTCTCTGTCCGCCGGACAGCGCCTTTGGCTTTCTGTCGAGTAACTTCTCAAGGTCAAGGATCTTCGCAGCCTCTTCCACTTTCCTTTTGATCTCGTCCTTCGGAACTTTTCTAAGTTTCAATCCGAACGCCATATTGTCGAATACAGTCATATGCGGATAGAGCGCGTAATTCTGGAATACCATCGCGATATCTCTGTCCTTCGGCTCTACATCGTTCATTAACTTGCCGTCAATCAAAAACTCACCGGAAGAAATCTCCTCAAGACCCGCAATCATACGAAGCGTCGTTGACTTACCACATCCGGAAGGACCTACGAAAATGATAAACTCCTGATCTTCTACCTCAAGATTGAAATCCTTAACGGCCTCAAAACCGTTGGGATAAACTTTACAAATGTTCTTTAATGATAAACTTGCCATTGGTATTATTACCTCCTAAGATATTAGTATTCATTGTTACTGCTTTTTATTATGATACTAAAATTTGTCCCCAATTGCCATATGTTGTCTAACCAAATAGTCCATTGCATTTTTGTGAAAAGTCACAGTTGCCTGTCACTTTTCGTGATTTTGACGAAATACCTCAATGTTTTACGCTAAAATGACAAAAATTTATACTTTTTTTCGTCATTTTAACCATTTTCACCCAGGTGCGGCACCTCCCCGCGCGTGCGCTGGATTTTTAATTTAATGCGCGAAAGTGCATTGTCTATGGATTTGGGGCTTTTGCCCATCTTCTCGGCAATTTGCTTATAATTGCTGCCCTCGAGATATTCCTTGAGCACGCCCCGTTCCATGGAACTGAGCTGTCTGTTTACCTCTTCTAACAACATCTCTTTATTTTCCTGCTCAATCATACGCTGTTCCGGGTTTTTGCCGCCGTCCGCCGGGAGTGTCTCCGCCAGAGGCATTCCGTTTTCCTCATTCCGCGCGTCAAAGGAGATGTAGGAATTGAGCGGCGCGTGTTTTCTGCGCTGTGAAGCCGCCACCGCACTGTAAATCTGTCTGGTGACGCATAGTTCCGCAAAAGAATAAAACAGCGCATCCCGCGTCTCGTCGTAATTGCGGATCGCTTTAAACAGACCGATCATCCCCTCCTGAATGAGATCGTCGGTATCTCCCCCGATTAAAAACATGGCGTTGGCCTTCCTGCGCACGAGAGGCTTATATTTGTCGAGAATATAATCCGTTATTTCCGCCTCCCCCCGGCGCAGCCGCACAATCAGCTCTTCGTCCGTATAATTATCGTAGGCCATGAACCCCTCCTGACACTCCTTAGCACAACCGCTGCCGTACAATCTCATAGGCTAAAACTCCCGCCGCCACCGATGCGTTGAGGGAATCAATATCGCCTTTCATCGGTATGGCCGCCGCAAAATCGCAGTTTTGGCGCACGAGCTTACTCACACCCTCTCCCTCGCTGCCGATCACCAGTCCGATCGCTCCTTTCAAATCAAGGTCATACATCGCCGTGCCGCCCATATCGGCACATACAAACCAGATGCCCTGTTCTTTTAATTCTTTCATAACCGTGTTCAAATTGGTCACTTTTGCGACCGGCGTATAGTGGAGCGCACCCGCGGAAGTCTTAGCCACGGTCGCGGTGAGCCCTACCGCCCGCCTTTTGGGTATGATCACACCGTGTGCGCCCGCCAGATTAGCCGTCCGTATAATTGCCCCCAGATTGTGCGGGTCCTCGATTCCGTCCAGCAGAAAGAGAAAAGGCGGTTCTCCTCTTTTTGCTGCCAGCGCCAGCATATCCTCCACCTGCGCGTATTCGTAGGCAGCCAAGACGGCAATTACCCCCTGATGCTTTTTGGTTTCAGAGAGCTGGTCAAGCCGCTCCTTTGCCACAAAATGGAGGATCGTATCATGCTTTTTGGCCTCCCTTAGAATCGTGTGCACAGGTCCGTCCTGACAGTGTTCCTGCACATACAGCTTGTCGATCGTTTTCCCGGCGCGGAACGCCTCTAAAACCGCGTTTCTGCCCTCTATTTTCGTCTCCTCTGTCCTAGTCCCCTCTATCTTCGTTTCCTCTATCTTTCTGTCCGCTTCCATGCTCCTCCTCTTTCTTATACCACAATGTCAATCCATGCACCCTAAAGAACTGTTCCTGTCACTATGAAAAAAGCTCCAAAAATGTTTCACGCGGCAGCTTTTGTACCGGTGCAAAGTCCGCGGATGCCACATAATCTGCCAGAATCTTCCGAAAATGTGCGCTCGCAAGATCCTGCGCCTTTAGGTCAAACCCGCAGAACAGCAAGTTTGCGTTCCCCAGCCTGCCCTCAAAAAGCGGGCTCCTTCTGGTGTTGTCAAAGAAATTGGGCACCGGCTCCACGAGAGGAGTAAATGTCTCCGGGAAAGCAGAAATGTCGGCTCCTTTTGACTGCTCTAACAGGCTTTTCCACTGATAGTCCGGGTAGCGCTCTGTCGGAAAACGCCAAAATACCGGATGAGCGCTCTCGATGACGGCGCCGCACGCCTCGTCTGTCGGGAAAAACGCCGGCGACCAAAATACCGGTATAAAATTGCCCGCGATCGGCTTTTTTAAAGCATCGGCCGTCACCACGGCACGGCCTCCCGTCTCCATCAAACGCTCTAACTGCTCCCTGCTATGCAAAAGCGGCAGCCCGCTCTCCTCGGTGTGCCCGGGATAGACATAGACGCGCCACCTGTTTTTATATCCGCAAACGCAAAGCTCCACGCCAAGCATAGCGGCCTCTTTTATTTCCCCCAGCGGTATCTCCACCTCGTTTTCCCTTGTGACGGTCTGATAAAAAATTTCTTCCCGCCGATAAACCGTCAGATGATATTCCGGCGCAGACTCCCTTTTTGCCCGGTAATCGTAAAAGGCTAATTTTGCGTGTATGGTTTCTTCATTGGAATAGATGCGTTTCGCCAGAAACAGCGGCACAGCCTCACCGCAAAATTCGCGAAAATTTGCCGCCGAGAGGATACCCTTGCTCTTATAAAACACATCCAGTATACCCACAGTCGCCGTGCACTGTCCCGTATAATCGCACAGCGAAAGCAGGCCAAAACCTCCAAAACCGCGCGTGCGCAGCGCCGCTTCGATATCCTCTTTATAAAGCTTGGCCGCCAAGTCGCCGGAAGCCCTAAGATATTCGCGCAGGTGCCCATAGACACCCTTTTTCTTCATCTCCGCCCCGATGACGGATAAATTCACCGGCAGCAGATTTCCGGTATAATCCAAGACACGGTCCACGTCGGGGTAAACGCAATACTGACCGATCTCAAAAGAGAGGACCGGCACCGGCACATCTCTTACCGCCGCCTCATAGTCAACCGTCGTGGCCGCGGCCGCCTCGTCCTGGATATTTTGTATCCGCACCGGGTGCCCGCCCGCCTCATAGGCGCACAGATAATCCTCGCACGGCAGTACCTTATGGTCGAAATTGGAAGTCAGCGTGTAGAGCCTGCGCCCGTCATACGCTTTCACCGACGTAATAATCGCGTCGAGCATTTCAAAATCGCCCAAAAGTTCATTGCCGCAGGAAAACAGTAAAAACGAGGGGTGGTTGCCATAACGACGCGATATCTCGAGCGCCTCCTGCTGATAGTAATATTTGTGGGCCGCGTCGTCCCCCGTCTCCGACGCGCAGACGTCGAGATTGAGCCACAGCGGCATCTCCACGGACACATAGACCCCCAGCTCGTCCGCGGCCGCAAAAGCTGCCTCCGGCGGACACCAGGCATGAAAACGCATATAGTTGAGCCCATACTCCTTGATCACGCGAAACTGTCTGCGCCACTCCTCCCTCTCAGTCGGCGGGTATCCCGTGAGCGGATAGATCGCACAGTTGGTGGTTCCGCGCAAAAACGTCTCTGTCCCGTTGACATAAAATCGTTTGTCCCGGCTTTCGGCAAACCGCATGCCAAACGTCTGCCGCTTTTCATCCACAAGCGCCTGCTCCTCCTGCGCAAACTGCTGCCGCTGCGCAAGCTTGTGCACCGGCGCGGCAGAAAGCCTTGCTGTCAGTGTGTACAGATAAGGGTCGTACTCACTCCATCCATGAAAATCCTCCCCCATCGGGTACTCCACATAAGTAACCTGCTTGGAGGTAAGATGAACGATCTCATAATCACGCGCGCCGAGCGAATTTCCCTCGCGGTCCACAACTTCGAGTGTCAGTCTTGCGGCACTGTAATCGAGCGGCGAGTGCACCGTGCTCGCCGTCACGGCTTTCACCCGCACACTCCCGCCCTGCTCTTTCCTGGCAGGATAAATCTGCAAGTCTTCGATGTGCACCGGCTCCGCAAAGCGCAGCTCCATTTTGCCGATGACGCCGTTCCAATACCCCTGCGTATCCACGCTGTAACCGCTCGCCATCTTATCCAGGTGAAACAGATCTGTATTGTCCACCCGCAGCGTTACCGTGTGCTCTCCTTCCGTAAGACCGCCAGCGAGCCGATAACAGTGCGGCGTAGAGAGGCCTACGATCTGACGTCCGATCTGTTTTGCGTCTATCCAGAGGCTTGACGCAATATTGATGCGCTCAAAAAACAGAGTCAGATCTTTTCCGGCCAAACGGCTTGGTATCACAATCTCCCGCTGCAGCCAGAGCACACCGATATATTCGTACCTCTCGCGCGGCGAGCGCACCGTGTCTTTATCCATGACATCGTACTGCATCTGCGGCGTCCCGACCTTGTTATCGCAGGCAGAGCCCGGCAAGATAAAGCCCTCTTTTTCCAAGATTCTGGAAAAATAGCGCTCTCTGACGCCTATATTTTGTTCGTCTGTCTCATAGCGCCAGCTGCCGCCTATATCCAAACACTCCATGGTATCCTCCTTATCTGCTGCATTTTACTTTCGTTAAACTCCTGTTTTTCTGCGAATGGCCAATATGCGCCTTTCACCTGCCCTTGAGCTCCAGTTATCGTCTGTCAGCGCGTCGTTTGCACGGGCACCAGCCCGGCCTACACCTCGATATGTACCAGTTTGAGCCCTCGTTTCGTCAGCTCTACAACGCGTTCCATCTCATCATTGAGGTAAAGCCAGCCTACAAGCGCCTCAAAACCGGTCGCCCGGCGGTAATCGCCCATCGTGGCGTTTTTTGCCATCGTGTAAGATTTGGCATTTCTGCCGCGGCGGTAAACTTCCGCCTCCTCGTCGGTGAGTTCGGGCAAAAGCGCCTCCGCCATCGCAGCCTGTGTCTGCGCTTTGACCATGCGGCTGGTGCGCCGGTGCAGCTCGTCGGTCCTCATGTTTCCTCTGCCCACCACCACGGTGCGGATCAAAAGATCATAGACGCCATCGCCGATGTATGCGAGTGTCAACGGAGAATAGGTCCGAATATCCACCTCTGCAATCTCAAACTGCTCTCTGATATAGGTATCAAGCTTCATACACATACCAACCTTTCCAGTTCCTGTCAATTTACCAAGCTTCAGGCTGTGCCCTCCCTGGTATTTGTCAGTTTACCAAGCTACCAAGCTTCAGGCTGTGCCCTCCCTGGTATTTGTCAGTTTACCAAACTCCAGACAACGCCTTCCCTGGTATCTTTTAGGGCAACGCCCTTTTCCAGCAGCTCATCGCGAATCGCGTCAGCGCGGGCAAAATCTTTGGCTTTTTTTGCTGCTTTGCGCTCCTCGATCTTGGCGAGAATATAGCTCTCAAGTTCTGCGTCCACGTCGCTCTGGTCCGCTTTGATCTTATCTTTTGCCGCCTGCAAGCCCAAAGAAAGCACCTGATCAAAATCTTTCACCAACGCCAGTTTCGTGGCGTCATTTACGTCCTCTTTTAACAGATTGTAGACAATCGTAATCGCCATGGACGTATTCAAATCGCCCGAGAGCGCGTCGACAAATTTCTGACGGTAATGGTCAAAAAACGCCAGGTCAACTTCTCCCTCCTCACGCAAATCCGCTATCTTTTTTATCAGTTTGCCGTAAGCCGCACTCATATTGTCCATCACCTCATAGGAAAATTCCAACGGCTTTCTATAGTGCGACTGCAGACAGAACATGCGGTACACCAGCGGGTCATACCCTTTCTCCTCAAGTAGAGAGACCGTCAGAAAGTCACCGCTAGATTTGCTCATTTTGCCGGATTTGTCGTTCAGGTGATTGACATGGAACCAGTACCCGCACCACGGATGCCCCAGATAACTCTCTGACTGCGCAATCTCGTTGGTATGATGCGGAAAAATATTGTCCACGCCGCCGCAGTGGATATCCATATACTCGCCAAGGTGTTTGATGCCGATGCAGGAACACTCAATATGCCAGCCCGGATAACCGACGCCCCACGGGCTATCCCATTTTAACGCCTGATCTTCAAATTTTGACCGGGTAAACCAGAGCACGAAATCATTTTTATTTTTCTTGTTGGCGTCCTCCTCCACATCGTCGCGCACGCCCACCAAAAGCTCCTTTTCACTCTGTGAGGAGAACACATAATAGTCTTTTAACTTGGAGGTATCAAAATAGACATTGCCGCCCGCAAGGTACGCGCATCCCTTCTCCAGCAGCACTTCAATCATGTGAATAAACTCTGCAATACAGTTTGTCGCAGGCTCCACCACATCGGGAGTTTTGATGTTTAATTTTGCACAGTCCGCAAAAAAAGCGTCCGTATAAAACTTTGCGATCTCCATCACCGATTTGTGTTCGCGCTTGGCGCCTTTTAGCATCTTGTCTTCCCCCGTGTCCGCGTCGGATGACAGATGGCCGACGTCCGTGATATTCATGACGCGTTTGACATCATAGCCCACATAGCGCAGTGATTTCTCCAGCACATCCTCCATTATGTAGCTGCGCAGATTACCAATGTGCGCAAAATGGTAGACGGTCGGCCCGCAGGTATACATGGCAATTTTGCCCTCCTCGTGCGGTATCACGGTTTCTACTGTCCTCGTCAGTGTATTGTAAAATTGAAATGTATTGTTCATTTTTCCCTCATTTCTGCACTGCTCTTTGTATACCATGTGTGGTCTGTGCCGCAGTGCAGACACAGACCTGCGCCGCAAAAATCAAAAAATTTCGGCTTTCTATCAGTCATTTAACGGCTGCACCCTTTGCAGCTCTCACAGTTTCTTGTAGCCCCGGAATCTGCCGCCAGCACACTGCCCTCATAGAGCGTAGTCAGGGCACACACGGCCTGTGCGGCGATTCCCTCTTTGGCGCCGGTAAACCCGAGCCCCTCCTCGGTCGTCGCTTTGACATTGATCAACCCCGCGTCGATCTGAAGCGCCGCCGCTATATTTTCCTCCATCTTAGAGATATGCGGCCGCATCTTTGGCTCCTGCGCAATGATCGTCGCGTCAATATTCTCCACCAGATATCCGTTTTTCTCCAGAAGTTCCGCCACATGTTCGAGCAGCTTGAGGCTTGAAATCCCCTTATAAGCCGGATCGGTGTCGGGAAAATGTTTCCCGATATCCCCGAGCGCGGCTGCCCCAAGCAGCGCATCCATAATGGCGTGAAGCAGCACATCCGCATCCGAATGTCCGAGAAGCCCCGTCGTATGTGGAATATTCACACCGCCGATGATCAGCTCCCGCCCCTCCACCAATTTATGCACATCATACCCCATTCCTATACGCATCGTAAATCCCTGTCCTTTCCATTGTTTTCCATAACGGTTCCAATTTTGGCGAAACGATTGGTCTATCAAACTTGTGCTGGCAAACCAGTCGGCCTTCGTTTTCCGCCCGCACCCTACTCACCAGTTCTGATCGACCTCAAAGACAAATCCGTAGCCCTCCGCCTCCACTTTACGCCGGAATGCAAAGAATACGTCCGATAGCTGCTGCAATTCCTGTTGATAACTAGAAATGGTAATCTCCCGTCCAGCCTCGGAAAGCTGCGAGGACATCTGCTCTGTCACCGGCGCCGCCGCATGGATATAATCCATATAGAGGTACAGATTGCCGATCACCTCTTTGTCATTAAAATAGGTGGCGTACATGCGCACGTTATCGTAAGGCAGCAGACGCGCCATACAGTCCTTTAGCGTATACTGATAAGTATCCCACAGACCGCTCTCGTAGGCATTGTCCCACCAGAGTACACTGTAGGGTGGAATAAAAAACAGAAACTTGGTGTCGGGATGTTCCCTCACCAATGTTTCCAAACGCTCCAGATTTTCGGCTACGTCTTCCCTCCGATAATCCACAGGCTGAGGCTTAATTACCGCGTCAGGATTGGGACAGTGCATTTTTAGCACCTCTTCGGGTCCCGTTTTCGCGCCCACATTGACCTGATAGATCATACCCCAGTTATAGTCCGCATCCATGGACTGCCGTACCATCTGCGGAATCTTTTCCGTGATTATATCTTTATTCCAGAGATACTTGATATCATCGAACGGATTGGCGTTGACTAAGTAGGAAACGTCCTCGTCAATGACCTGCATATCCGGGTCGTTATAAAATGAAAATACATCCAGCCCATAAAACACATACTGGAGATTTTGCCTTGCAAACGCACGGTCCAAGTACCAGGCAAGCAGCGGCGCCGGCGCCGACCCTCCCACCGCCTTGATGGCAGTGCAGGAAAACTCCCGGTCCAGCTCTTCTAAATCCATACTCATCACGACCGACGAACCAGCCAGAATACTGTCGTACGCAAAGTTGTCGATCATACCCGGAATCTGATACTCCTTTTCATCTTCCACCGCTTTTAACCCAAACCACGGCGCGTGATAGTGAAAAAACGGGTCAATGAGAAATACAAAAAACGCGGTTCCCCCCAACAACAATAGCACAACCAGAAGAAACAGCACAAGCCGTATTTTTTGCTTCTTTGTTTCCATAAGATATACCCCGCCTAAAAATTAAAATACAAGAATGCTGTTACACCCGACAGTGACACGACACAGAGAGCAAAGACTGCCGCCAGCACACACATCCGCACGCGGGTGGAGGCTTTCTCTTCCACATAAACATATGCCTCCCGCCGCAGCGAAATCACAAGGGATGCGAACATGATTGCGAGGAGGAGAGCCAGACTCTTTGCACCGCCCGCAAGCTCTGTCACCTTTTGGATACCAACACCGGAAAACGAGAACAGGCGCTGATAAAACAGCCGCGCCGTACCCAATGACCCGCTGCGAAACAACACCCAGGCGAGATTGATAAAAAGAAACGTCACGCCCCAGCGCAGCCACACCGGCAGCCGCTTATAAAGCGGCAGTTGTTCGAGACAGCGCAACAGACCGTGCGCCACCCCCCACAAAATAAAACTCCAGGCCGCGCCATGCCAGACGCCGCTGATAAGAAACACAATCATTATATTGAAGAGCAGGCGAGCCGTCCCTCTTCTGCTGCCCCCCAGCGGGATATAAATATAGCGGGTAAAAAATTCGTTTAACGTCATATGCCAGCGGTTCCAAAACTCTCCGATCGACGCGGCGCGATACGGGGAATCAAAGTTGCGCGGCAGACGGATGCGCAGCATCCTCGCCAACCCCAGCGCCATATCACAGTAACCGCCAAAGTCCAGATAAATCTGAAGGGTATAGCCCAGCATAACCGCAAGTGCCGCGAGCGCATCCAGCGACGCCACCGCGCCATACCCTGCATCCACAAGCACACCCAGGCGATCCGCTAGGAGAACTTTCTTGGCAAGGCCAAGCACGAAAAGACGCAGACCGCTCTCAATATCGTCCCAGACGCCCCTGCCGTCATCGTCTTTGTCAAGCAGTCTATGCTCCCCCGCACCGATCTTGCGAAACTGCGGCACCAGCTCAGTGTGCGCCACGATCGGACCAGCCACCAGCTGGGGAAAGAACGTCACATAATTCAGATAATCGATCAGTTTATAGTGGCAGGCTTGTCCCGTCATCCGGTCCGCCATAAACCCGATCTGCTGAAACGTAAAAAAGCTGATGCCCAGCGGCAGCGCAATGTGCCTGAGCGGAATCTGCGCGGGAAGGAACCGATTCATATTGGAAAAGAAAAAATCATAATATTTAAAATAAAATAACAGCCCGACATTAAACAGGATCCCAAAAAGCCCCAACAGCCTGCGGTAATTTACCCGCTCCTCCCCTATTTTGGCGATGCATAGACTCACCAGCCAGTTGACGGCCACGCTCGATAATATCAATACAATATAGGAAGGATGGCCATACCCATAAAAACACAATGACAAACAGGCCAGCACAAGCTGCGCCAGCCGATGTCTGCCCATGATGTTGAAACCGTACCACAATACCATGGTAAGCGGAAAAAAGACACAAATAAAAATATAGGAATTAAACAGCATGACTCTACCTCATATTCAGTAGTATTTGCAAAACTTGATTTTTTATTTCACCCTAATATATTAGGAAAAGCCAGAAAAAATCCTGTATAACAAGAAAAACCCCAAAAGCCATCGCTTTTGAGGTTTACCACAGTAGCGGAAGGGAGACTTGAACTCTCGACACCACGGGTATGAACCGTGTGCTCTAGCCAGCTGAGCTATTCCGCCATATTTCGATATGGGACCTATAGGGCTCGAACCTATGACCCTCTGCTTGTAAGGCAGATGCTCTCCCAGCTGAGCTAAGATCCCATATTTTTCAAGTTGCTCTCGCAACCGACTTGTTTAGTATACTATCGGTTTCACCAAATGTCAACAACTTTTTTAAAATTATTTTTTATTTATTTATATTTCTATAGGTTATTAGCTAGTAAGCTTTATAACATACAAATGAATAAATATGCAAAAGAATCTTATCGGAAGTGATATACGTTTCTATTTCCAGTATGTAGAAGCGGCGTCCAGCCGGCATCCTAACTGCAGGTGCTCTTGTTTTTGCCCGAACCTCCAAAACGCCGGGGTGCTAAC
>CAJTYI010000036.1 GCA_910584215.1 uncultured Roseburia sp.
TCATAGCTGGATGCCCCAAAGGCACGCGCTAAGTACCTCGGGATTTGTGATATTGAAGAAAAAAGCAGAGACTGTGGTGCCAAAGAGACGATGGATGCCGCTTTCACAATAAGAAAAGAAAAAGTTACAATATTTTTGATAGAATAAATATGCATCCACTATTTATAGGTATTCATCTAAATAACACGGTTAATAACCTATGATGTCATGCATTTTGTGTCCGCATCATGCACCGCTGCCCAGTGTCAGATTTACCCGGCTCTCCGGCAAAAAATCACTCTGTACTTGTACTGAAACATGTTATAAGGTATAATCAGTACTAACTATTGGTTAAAAGGAGCGATCATTATGAAAAAGTATGCCGTGATTACGGGAGCAAGCTCAGGAATCGGGGTGGAATTTGCAAAAGAACTGGCCAAACGGGGATATACATTGATTATCACCGCGCGCAGAAAAGAACGACTGGAACAACTGGCCAGTCATCTGCCTACCGTCTGTAAACTGATACCGGCAGACCTGGAACAAGAGGAGGAATGTTATCGCTTCTTTCGGGAAATCGATAAACTGCCGATTGAGGTGTTTATCAACAATGCCGGGTTCGGCTGCTGGGGCAGATTTGCGGACAGCAGTTTAGAGCGGGAGCTTTCCATGATAAGAGTCAATGTAAAGGCCGTGCATATATTGACGAAGCTGGCGCTTAAGAACATGCAGCGGCGGGGCAGAGGCTATATCTTAAACGTGGCGTCTTCCGCGGGTCTTATCCCGGCCGGGCCCTATATGGGCACCTACTATGCCACAAAAGCTTATGTCACCAGCTTGACGAGAGCGATTGCGGCCGAGCAAAAGGAGATGCACAGCAGAATATATGTAGGCTGTCTGTGTCCGGGTCCCGTGGACACCGAGTTCAATGATGTGGCGGATGTCACATTTTCCTTAAAGGGCATCAGCGCTTCCTACTGTGTCAAATATGCCTTAAGACAGATGTGGAGGAGAAAAACGGTGATTGTCCCCACGGTGCAGATGAAGTTTGCAACAACGTGCGGGAGATTCCTGCCACAGGAGATCTTTGTCAGGATAATGGGACATCAACAGAAGAAAAAGGGAACGGTAAAGTAATGGCGCGTGTGCTGATGATACAGGGAACCATGTCAAATGTCGGCAAGAGCCTGCTGGTCGCCGGGCTCTGCCGGATTTTTCGCGAGGACGGGTATCGCGTGGCCCCGTTCAAATCACAGAATATGGCGCTCAACTCCTATGTCACCAAAGAGGGACTTGAGATGGGGCGCGCGCAGGTGATGCAGGCGGAGGCGGCGGGGATTCATCCTGTCGTGGCGATGAACCCCATCCTGTTAAAGCCTACGGACGATACCGGTTCCCAGGTGATCGTAAACGGCGAAGTCGTCGGTGTGATGAGCGCAAAAGAGTATTTTGCTTACAAGCAGGAGCTGGTGCCCGATATTCTGCGGGCATACCACAGCTTAGAGAAGCAGGCGGATATCATCGTCGTCGAGGGGGCCGGCAGCCCGGCGGAGATCAATTTGCGGGAACACGACATTGTCAATATGGGATTGGCAAATCTTTTGGACGCGCCTGTTTTTCTGGCGGGGGATATTGACCGCGGCGGCGTGTTCGCACAGCTTCTGGGAACGCAGATGCTTCTTGCACCCAGCGAGAGAGCGCGCATCAAGGGATTTATCATCAATAAATTTCGGGGCGACGTCTCCTTGCTTTTGCCCGGCGTCCGTGCGATTGAGAAAAAATGCGGCGTGCCTGTGACCGGGGTGGTACCCTACCTGCATCTTGCACTCGAGGAGGAGGACGGGCTGTCAGAGCGCTTTGACAGACAAAAGCGGGAGGCCGTGGATATCGCGGTCGTTCATTTCCCGCGGATCGCCAACTATACGGATTTTGATGTGTTTGCGACCTATGCGGGCGTTTCCCTTCGCTATGTTAAGCATCCAAGGGAGCTTTGCGACGCGGCGATGATTATACTGCCCGGCAGTAAAAATACGATGGAAGATTTAAGATGGCTGCGCGAGAGCGGACTTGGGGCCGCCATAGAGCAGCGTGCAAAGGATACCTTGATTATGGGAATCTGCGGCGGATATCAGATGTTGGGCCAAAGTATCCGCGACCTTTGTCATGTGGAGGCGGGCGGTGGCATGAGCGGCTTAAATCTTTTGCCGGTGGAGACTGAGCTAAAGCCCGATAAGGTGCGCACGCGGGTGAGCGGAAGTTTTCTGTCGCAGGAGGGTATTTTATCCCCACTGTGTGGCAAGGCGCTCTTTGGGTATGAGATTCATATGGGAGAGACCCGACGGGCGGCGGGCTCACAGGCGTTTTGCCGCCTGCGTGTGGAGGCGTGCGGCACGGAAAAAGAGGACGGCTGTGTGCTGGGAAATGTGTTTGGCACCTATGTGCACGGCATCTTTGACGCAGGCGATGTTGCGGCCTGCATGATACAGATTGCGGCCGCACACAGAGGCATTGCGTATTGTCCGTCCGTTAAGACCGATTATGCAGCGCACAAGGAGACGCAATATCAAAAACTGGCGGGGGCACTGCGCGCTGCGCTTGATCTGCGTGCGATTTATGCAAGTATGGGAATGGAGCTGCCGTAAAGGATGAATCGGGCGGCTCTGGAAAGGTATGGCTGTTTATGACAAAAGAAGAACTGGCTGCGATCCGAATTGAGCCGCCGGACGACCGCATAAGAAAAAAAATACGGGCCAACTGGGATGCGGTGGCAAAGCCCATAGACGGCATGGGTATGTTTGAGTCGATTGTCGCCGATATCGGGGCGATACAGGCGGATGAGTCCGTGGATATCACGCGAAAAGCAGTGATCGTTATGTGTGCCGACAACGGCATCGTCGAGGAGGGCATCAGTCAGTCTGGGCAGGAGGTGACTGCGGCGGTTGCCGCTTCTATGGGCAGACAGGAGAGCTCAGTCTGCCGCATGGCGAAGGTGGCAGGCGCAAAGGTGATACCCGTGGATATCGGGATCGCGGGTGAACAAAAAATAGCGCATGTCCTCGACAAAAAGGTGGCGAAAGGAACCGCCAATTTTCTGCGCCAGCCCGCCATGACACAGCAGCAGGCGCTCTTAGCGATCGCCGTTGGTATGGAACTTGTCGTAAGCTGTAAAAAAGAAGGGTTTTCGCTGCTCGCCACCGGGGAGATGGGCATTGGCAATACGACGACTTGCAGCGCGATGGCTGCGGCCCTGCTCGGCCTTACGGCGGAACAGGTGACCGGCAGAGGGGCGGGGCTTAGCGATGAGCGCCTCGAGAAAAAGATTGCCGTTATCCGCGAGGCGCTTTTAAAATACCAGTTTGGCCAGGGAGCGCTTGAGACATTTCGCATACTGCAATCGGTCGGCGGTCTCGATATCGCGGGACTGGTCGGCGTATTTTTGGGGGGAGCTAAAGAGCATATCCCCGTTGTGATGGACGGTGTGATCAGCGCGGTTGCGGCTCTTGCGGCGGAGCGTTTGGTCCCCGGGGTAAGACATTTTGTGATTCCCTCACACAAGAGCAGAGAGCCGGCGGCGGCGTGCATTTTAAAGGAGCTGGGGATTCACCCCGTGCTCGATGCAAGACTGGCTCTGGGGGAGGGAACAGGAGCGGTAATGATGTTTGGTTTGCTTGATATGGCCTGTGAGATCTACAGGGAGCATACGTCATTTGCGGATATCGCCGTGGAACCTTATCGGAGGTATCCGCTTTGATACTTATTGTCGGGGGCAGCGGCAGCGGAAAATCTGCCTACGCGGAACAAAAGGCATCGGAGGTGGCCGGGGCAAAAAAGCTTTACTACTGTGCAACCATGGTGGTTGACGGGGAAGAAGGGCTCTTGCGGGCAGAGAGGCACAGGAAACAGCGGCAGGGCAAAGGTTTTTGTACGATCGAGCGCGGCCGTGATATCGCGGGGCTGGCTGCGGAAGTATCCGGCGGAGTCGTCCTGTTGGAGTGTCTGTCTAATCTGGTGGCAAACGAAATGTTTGTGGAGGATACGATTTATGCTCCCTTTGATGTGGCACAAAAGGTATACCGCGAGATCCGCTGCCTGGAAGGATGTACCGCAGAGCTTGTGATCGTCACCAATAACGTGTTCGAGGACGGTATCTGCTATGACCGGGTGACGCTGCAGTATCTGGAGGCGCTGGCCGCAGTCAACCGTATGTTGGCAAAGGAGGCCGACACCGTGACCGAGATTGTGGCGGGGATTCCTTTGACGGTAAAGTAAGGTATGACAGACGTTTGGAACAGACGGTCACATGATGGTACGGTTGTTCGGATGGCAGAAGGGAGAGGACAAATGAGAATCATTCGGTCTTTTTTTATCGCGCTGTCTATGTATTCCAAGATTCCGGTGCCGCATTTTGCATGGAATGAAGAGGATATGCGCTACGCACTCTGTTTTTTTCCGTGGGTGGGCGCCGCAATCGGCGCCGTGGAGTTGTTTTGGTTTTGGCTATGCAGCAAATATGCGGTCGGTGTGCTTGCATTTGCCTGCGTCGGCGCGGCGCTGCCGCTTGTGATTTCCGGCGGCATCCATGTGGACGGATATATGGATACGATAGATGCGCTTTGTTCTTATCAGGACAGGGAGCGCAAGCTTGCGATCTTAAAGGACAGCCACATCGGAGCATTTTCCGTGATCGGCCTGGCGCTCTATTATCTGATCTATCTGGGCGCTTTTTCGGAGATTAGGACCGGGCGGCAGATGACGGTTTTGGCGCTTTCCTTTATTCTCTCCCGCGTGTTGAGCGGGATTGCGGTGATCGAGTTTCGCTGCGCCAAAAAGGAGGGAACGCTCTATATTTTTGCTGGAAGTGCGCACAAGTGGGCTGTAAGGATGGCGCTTACTCTGCAGCTTGTGCTTTGTGTGGGGGCGATGCTCTTTCGGTGGCTTTTCGGAGGAGCCGTTGTCGCGGTGGGAATGTTTGCGGTGTTCGTCTATTACCGCTATAAGGCTTACCGGGAATTCGGGGGTATTACCGGGGACGTCGCGGGATATTTTGTGACGCTGGCAGAGGGAGGCGCGGTCTTTCTTGTGGCGTGTTTGGGATATGTTTGAGGTGCGCTGGCGTTAGATTCTTGGCGCAGATTTGAGCCGCAGAAAGCTGCGGCGTGGGGGTTACGGTAAAGCATGGAATTATATATCGGTGGTTTTGCACAGGGGAAATTGGAATATGTGAGAAAAAAATATCCGCAGTACACGGATTCTGATGTGATGGACGGCAGTATGCCGTGTGGATGCCATCAGCATTTTAAAATATGGAACCATTTTCATCTCTGGGTAAAACGCAGACTTTTGGAAGGGGGTGATCCGAAAAGAGAGCTGGAACAGCTTTTAACCGCGTATCCCGACAGCATTATTATATGCGATGAGATCGGAAACGGTATTATTCCGCTTGATCATAAGGAGCGGCAGTATCGGGAATATACAGGGCGTTTATTGTGCCAGATTGCGAAGGAGGCAGTGTGCGTAGAGAGGATCATATGCGGAGTCGGACGGCGCATCAAATAGAGATATGCTGGATTCGTCACGGAAAGACGCCTGCTAATGAAAGAAAATGCTATTTGGGCCGAACGCAGGAGGTGTTGTCCGAGAGAGGCAGGCGGGAGATCTCTAGGAAAAGAGATTCCTATCCGGCAGCGGATGTTGTCGTGGGCAGCCCGATGCTGCGCTGTATACAGACGGCAGAGCTTTTGTATCCGGGGCAGGATGTGAAGACATTCGCTGACTTTAGAGAGATGGATTTTGGTATCTTTGAGGGGAAAAATTATCTGGAGTTGTCCGCGGTGCCGGAATATCAGGCATGGATTGACAGCAATGCCAGGATGCCGATTCCCGGAGGGGAAAGCCGTAAGGCGTTTATCAGACGCTGTCAGAACGGGATGCAGGAACTGGTTGCGTGGCTTAATCCGCTTGTGCAGGGAGAACGAGCATACAGGCGGGCGGCGGCGATCGTCCATGGCGGCACTATAATGGCGCTTTTGTCCACTTATGACCAATGTGGGGGAGACTACTTTTCTTATGCCTGCGAAAACGGCGGGGGTTATCGGAGCATGTTATGCTGGGCATATGCGGAAAGGAAAGGAATCTATGATGTTGTTTTAAAAAATGTAACAAAATTGGACTGAAGTGTGTAAGACAAGAGGAGAGTAAACATGAGTGAAAAATTAGTATTTTGCCATATGCTGGCGTTATTATTTGGGTTTGTGCTGGATTTATTGATTGGTGATCCTTACTGGATGCCACATCCTGTAAGGCTGATTGGCAGGTGGATAGATTTTTTAGATCATAGGCTGCTAGGTGGCAAGGGGAGAAAGAGGGATATTCAAAAAGAACATTTGCGCGGTGTCTTGCTGATACTGCTTGTAGTGGTTCCCGCAACTGCGGGGGCTGCAGTTTTACAGATTTTGGCCTACAGGATAAATCTGTGGCTTGGCATGGCGCTTGAGATGATTTTTACATATCAACTGCTGGCAGCAAAGTGTTTGAAAACAGAGAGTATGAAAGTGTATGACCGATTAAAGGAACACGATCTTGAGGGTGCCAGAGCGGCAGTGTCTATGATCGTGGGGCGGGATACGACGCGGCTCGATGAGGCGGGTGTGACGCGTGCCACGGTAGAGTCCGTGTCGGAAAACACCTCAGACGGAGAGCTTGCCCCCATGTTTTATCTGGCGATTGCCGGACCGATCGGCGGTTTTTTTTATAAGGCCGTCAATACCCTAGATTCCATGGTGGGCTATCGCAATGAACGCTACCAATATTTTGGGATGCCGGCGGCGAAACTCGATGACTGGGTAAATTTTGTCCCGGCCAGATTGGCGGCGATGCTTATGATTTTGGCGTCTTATCTGTTGGGAAAAGATTTTTCCGGGAAAAATGCGTGGCGGATTTTCAGGAGAGACCGCTATCTGCACCCGAGTCCCAATTCCGCGCAGTTGGAGAGCGCCTGTGCGGGGGCATTGGGCTTGTGTCTTGCGGGAAGTGCCATATATTTCGGAAGAGAGCTGCAAATGGACACCCTCGGGGACGCGTTGCGCGAGATCGAATCAGAAGATATCGTCAGGGTAAACCGTCTGCTCTATGCGACGTCATTCCTTGGTATCGCGCTGTTTTTGCTGTTGCTGCTGGTATTGCTGTTTGCGGTGTAATGATCGTAAACGGCCAGAGGATTTGCCGTTGGCGGCAGAGCGGGCTGTGAATCGCTTGCAAGCGATTCCCCGGTTTGTGTGTAAGACATGATTTTTATTAAACATTCTAGTATAACGAATCATTCATTTCTGATAGATTATACTAGTGTACTGACCCGTTCATTTTCAGCCACATGACGCAGAATGAATTTTCAGTCTACAAGGCGGCTGAATGAGGCGATGCGGTGGCATCGTCGATTGAAGCCAACGTGGCAGATTTAAATTCAGGCGAGCCATTTGGCGAAATATGAACATGTCAGTACACTAGTTAGATGGGCAGGGCGTAAGAAGATGGTACACGGTGGAGATATATATCGCAATCAGGTCATGATAGATTTTTCGGTCAATACCAATCCGTTTGGTATGCCGGAGGGAATTAAGGAAGCGCTGCGCCGGTCGGTTGAGGATGGCTGCCGCTATCCCGATCTGCGCGCGGAAAAGCTGACAAAAGCCCTCGCAGATCAGTTGTCAGTTGCGCCGGAAGAGCTGGTTATGGGCAACGGCGCATCGGAGCTCATTATGGCCGTGATACATGCGTGTAAGCCGAAAAAGGTACTGCTTTGCGCGCCCTCCTTTTTTGGATACGAGCGGGCGGCATCGTCTGCGGGCTGTGAGATCACTTATTATTATCTCAGGGAAGAGAAGGCATTTTCGTTTGCAGAGGATTTTTTTTCCTGTCTGACGGAGGGCGTTGATCTTCTTTTCCTGGCAAATCCCAATAATCCTACCGGTGTACTGACAGAACCGGGGTTTCTCGAGGCGGTTTTAAGGGAATGTCGAAAAAAGAAGATCTGTGTGGTGCTGGACGAATGTTTTCTCCCGTTGACAGAATGGGTGGAGAGCCACTCTTTTTTGCGAAAGACCGGGCAGTTTCCCAATGTTTTAGTGCTGCGGGCTTTTACCAAGACATATGCTATGGCGGGCGTGCGGCTGGGGTATCTGGTGTGCCGGCGAGAGATGGCAGATATCATCAGGCGGCAGCTGCCGGAGTGGAATGTATCCGTATTTGCGCAGGCGGCAGGTATCGCGGCGCTGCGCGAGGAAGAACATTTGCGGCGCGCCGTAGCCTTTTTAAGGAGCGAGCGGGAGGAGCTTAGCGCAAAGCTAAAAAAACAGGGGATGACGGTCTATCATTCCGTGGCCAATTTTTTGCTGCTCAAAAGCGGGGAGTCTCTCTATGAGGGATTGTTGGGGCAGGGGATTTTGATACGAGACTGTAGCAATTTTAAGGGCCTTGGAGAAGGATATTACCGGGTGGCGGTAAAGACGAGAGAAGAAAATGACATGCTGCTCGCGGCGCTGCATAAGCTTGCCGCTTCAAGAAAGCCGCAGATCGAATACCTGCTGCCGTCTGAAATTGAGAAGCGCAGTTTTGATATGATTGGGGACGAGCTTAACAAGAGGGGCATCGTTCTTCCGAAAAGCCAGGAGAAAGTGACGAAGCGTGTGATTCACACGAGTGCGGACTTTTCCTATGTCGACACGCTGACTTATTCTAAGGGGGCGGTGGAGAAGGCAAAGGAATTGATCGCACAGGGCGCCGACATCGTGACGGACACCAATATGGCGCTCTCCGGCATCAACAAAAAGCTGCTGGCTCGCTATGGCGGCAACGCACATTGTTATATGGCACAGGAGGAGACGGCGCGTCTGGCAAAAGAGCGAGCGAGCACGCGCGCTGCCGTCTCTATGGAGCTGGCGTCAGCCATGAGAGGACCGGTTATCTTTGTGGTGGGAAATGCGCCGACGGCGCTGCTTGCACTCTATGAGATGTGGAGGGAAAAAAAGTACCGTCCGGCGTTTATCATCGGTGTTCCGGTGGGGTTTGTCAATGTGGAAGCGGCGAAAGAGCTGATTTTGCAGACTGATATACCATATATTGTCAATCGCGGCAGAAAGGGCGGCAGTAACATAGCGGCGGCAATCGTAAATGCCATTTTGTATGATATTGAGGTGTGATATGCGCTATGGATTTACCACGGGAAGTTGTGCGGCGGCGGCAGCGAAAGCCGCGGTCTATATGCTTTTGACGGGCAGCGAGAAGAAGCAGATTGCGATTGAGACGCCGGGAGGAATCACGTATCAGGCAAAGATCGAGGAGATCAGGCGGCAGGCAGGAAGTGTGTCGTGTGCCGTTAGAAAAGACGGCGGAGATGATCCCGACGTCACCACGGGAGCGCTGATCGCCGCGGAGGCGACGATCGTAGAGCTGCGGGAAGATGGCTTATGCCAGATTCGCCTGTGCGGCGGCAGCGGGGTGGGAACCGTGACAAAGCCAGGGCTAGACCAGCCGGTCGGGGAGGCGGCCATCAACCGCGTTCCCCGGCTCATGATTGAGAAAGAGGTCATGGAAGTGTGCAGGACGGCGGACTTTAGCGGCGTGTTACTGATTGAGATTTCGGTGCGCGGAGGGGAAGCGCTGGCGCAAAAAACAATGAATCCCCGTCTTGGCATTGTGGGAGGCATTTCGATTCTTGGAACCAGCGGCGTGGTCGAGCCGATGAGCACGCGCGCGCTATTGGATACCATCCGTGTGGAACTAAGGCAAAAGCGGGCCGAGGGGTATGAGGCCGTGCCGGTTGCGCCGGGCAATTACGGGCTTGCGTTTATGAAGAACACCTACGGGTTTAACCTGGATTTGAGTGTCAAATGCGGCAATTATATCGGGGAGACTGTCACGATGGCTGCCGAGATGGGATTTTGCGGCGTACTGCTCACCGGTCATATCGGAAAGTTGGTCAAAGTGTCGGGCGGGATTATGAACACGCACTCGAGGGAGGCGGACTGCCGGATGGAACTGTTAGCGGCTGCCGTTATGCGCGCCCTCCCCGGCGACGATAAGTTCGCGCTGGCCGAGAAGATACTGCGGTGTGGCGTGACCCAGGAGGCGCTTTGTTATCTCAAACAGGCGGGAGCCCTTGATGCGGTCATGCGCGAACTGATGGATAAGATCATGTTCTATTTAAAAAAGCGCGCCGGGAATGACATGGAGATCGCATGCCTGATGTATGCCGACGGATACGGGGAGCTGGCAAGGAGCGACGGAGCCGTGCGGATGCTCAAAGAGCTTTCTTTCGTAACAGCTTAGACGGGCTGGACGCTTACATGCAAAAAGCTATGAGAATCGTCTGCATTAAGGCTTGTGGCCGCGCGGGCCTTAATGCTGCAAAGTCACAGGGTGGATTTGGGAGGAATTATGGTATATTTTGTAGGAGCAGGGCCGGGAGCGGCAGATTTGATTACTGTGCGCGGAAAACAGCTGTTAGAGCAGGCGGATATCATCATTTATGCCGGCTCGCTAGTCAATCCGCAATTGTTGCAATATGCAAAGGAAACCTGTGAGATTCATAACAGCGCCAGGATGACGCTGCAGGAGGTGCTTTCCGTCATGGAGCGTGCCGCCGGAGAACAGAAAAATGTGGTGCGGCTTCACACCGGCGACCCCAGTATCTATGGGGCCGTCCGTGAGCAGATGGATGCGCTGGATGCGAGGGGAATCCCGTACAGCAGCTGTCCGGGCGTAAGCGCCTGCTTTGGTGCGGCCGCCTCCTTAAATCTGGAGTACACGCTGCCGGACGTCTCACAGAGCCTTATCATCACGCGCATGGCGGGGAAAACTCCCGTGCCGGAAAAAGAGAGCATCGAGCGTTTCGCCGCCCATGAAGCGACGATGGCAGTGTACCTTAGCGCCGGGCAGATCGAGGAGTTGGCCGCGCGGCTGATAGCGGGCGGGTATGCGCCCGACACGCCGGCAGCGCTTGTCTATAAGGCGACCTGGCAGGAGGAAGAGACCTATCTGTGTACGGTCGAACAGCTGGCACAGACCGCCAGGAAGCATCACATTACAAAGACGGCGCTGATCCTGGCAGGCAAAGCAATCGGGCAGAGCGGTTACAGCCGTTCCAGGCTCTATGCGCCGGATTTTGAGACGGAGTTTCGGAAAAGAAAATGACAGATTACGAGCGTGTTGTCCAGATTAATATCATTAGTTTTACGGCGGCCGGCATGCGGCTGGCGGAGCAGGTGGCGGAGCGTTTGACAGCGCCCTGGCCGGGCGGCAAGGAAAAAAATCGCTCTGGTTTAGCGGCATTTTCCCACACATCATGCCAATTTGCGCTCTATACAAAATATAAGGGCGCGGTCAGACAGACGGCCTCTTTGGCAGAACATAGCGCGGGCGTGAGCCAACGGAAAACAACATATCTGACCAGGGAGCTGACGGACTGGGTGGGCGGCTGCTTTCATCGGGGGGAACCTTTGCTGCTGGTGGGCGCCTGCGGCATTGCCGTGCGCGCAATTGCGCCGTTTGTGCGTGACAAACTCACCGACATACCGGTGCTGGTAATGGATGAAAAGGGGGCATATGTGATACCGGTCTTATCGGGGCACTACGGCGGAGCCAATGAGCTGGCGCGGCTGATTGCGGACGCCGTCGGTGCGGCTCCCGTTATCACGACGGCTACGGATGTCAACCGTCTGTTTGCAGTGGACGTTTTTGCCCGCAAAAATAATCTGTCTATCGCCAACCGACAGGCGATCGCCTCTGTTTCCGCCAAGATACTGGAAGGGACGATCACCATGCAGATTTGCGGAGCTTACGCGGGAGAGGTGCCAAGGGAGGTGGCGCTCGTAGAAGGAATTTGTGGAGCGCTGCCAGGTGTTATAGCGGAAATGTCTGTAAAGACAGGGCGGGCAGAGGAGACGAAAGCATCACTGCCGGATGTCCTGGTGGCGCCGCAGCAGCTATACGGCGCAAAGAGCAACGGACAAATGCTGCATCTGATTCCACGCGTGCTGGTGCTGGGAGCGGGGTGCCGCAAGGGCAAGGACCCTGACGAATGGGAACAGTTTGTATGTCAGCAATTGGAACGGTGGAAGATTCCCCTGGAGGCCGTAAAAGCGCTGGCAACAATCGACCGTAAACGTGGGGAGACAGCCCTGCGGCGGTTTGCGGACAAATACCGCCTGCAATTTCTTACCTTTTCCGCGGAGCATCTTTCACAGGCAGAGGGAGATTTTGCGCCCTCCGCGTTTGTTAAACAGCAGGTGGGGGTGGACAATGTCTGCGAGCGCGCGGCAGTGCTTGGCGCCGGACAAAATGCCAGGCTGCTGGAACCCAAAACGGCCTGCGGCGGGATGACGCTTGCAGTCGCAGTGTGTGACTGGCGGGTTGTGTTTGACAAAGAGGATAGTAGATAACAGAACAAAAAACGGTTGTCTATGATGGATGAAAAGAGGAAAAAAGATCGGTTACGATGAGGATGGCGGCTATTGTCCGTCACTGCGGGAGGATACGATTGAACGGGAAAAAAGTGATTTATATAGTGGGCATGGGCCCGGGACGGGAGGACATGATGACGGGGCAGGCATTGCATGTGCTGGATTCCTGTGAGGTGATCATCGGTTATACGGTCTATCTGGAATTGCTGGGGCAGCGCTTTTTAGACAAAGAGCTGTTGTCAACGCCGATGCGAAAGGAGGTCGAGCGCTGCCGGCTGTGTTTTGAAAAGGCTGCCCAGGGCAGGCGGGTGGCGCTATTATGCAGCGGTGATGCGGGGATATACGGCATGGCGTCCCTGATGTATGAGATCGGGGAGGAATACCCTGACTGTGAATTGTGCGTCGTACCGGGCATCACGGCGGCAAGCAGCGGGGCGGCAGTGCTGGGCGCTCCGCTGGGCCATGATTTCTGCGTCGTCAGTTTAAGTGACCTGCTGACGCCCTGGGAGCTGATTGAACGGCGTCTGCGGGCGGCAGCGGCCGGTGATTTTTGCATCGCAGTCTATAATCCGGCGAGCAGAAAACGGTCTGATTATCTGTGCAGAGCCTGCGATATCCTCCTGGAGACGCTGTCGGCAAAGAGGGCCTGCGGATATGTGGAAAACATTGGACGCGAGGGAGAGCGGCCGGCGGTCTGTACGTTAGAGGAACTGCGCGGCTGTAAGGTCAATATGTTTACCACAGTATTTGTCGGAAATTCGCAGACTCGGATTGTGGGAGGGCGGCTGGTGACAAGACGGGGGTATCAGATTTGAAAAAAGTATTGATTTTCGCGGGTACTACAGAGGGGCGAAAGCTTGTGGAACTGCTCTCGGCTTCCGGGATTGCCTGTATCGCTTCCGTCGCGACAGAATATGGGAGCGCGTTGTTGGGTTCCCATGAAAACTGCCGTATCATTGCGGGCAGAAAAGATGCGGCACAGATGCTTTTATGGATGCGGGAGGAAGATTTGGCGGTAGTGGTGGACGCTACCCATCCGTTTGCCACCGAAGTTTCGGCAAACATAAAAGCGAGCGCGACTAAGGCCGGCCTGCCTTATCTGAGGCTGCGCCGCAAGACCAAAGGGCATACGGCCGGGGATGAAAACGATATTACCTATGCAGCCGATGCCGCTGAGTGTCTTAAGCTGTTGGAGGAGACGCGGGGGAATATTCTGCTCACCACAGGCAGCAAAGAGTTAGAGCGCTATGTGACCCCGAAACTCAAGGACAGATTGTTTGTGCGCATACTTCCGGCCGAGGAGAGCATCAGACAGTGCAGGGAGCGGGGAATTGCCCGCGAGCGGGTGATCGCCATGCAGGGTCCGTTTTCCGTGGAGATGAACAGGGCGCTGCTGCGCCAGTACCAGATTGACGTGATGGTGACAAAAGAGAGCGGTGCGCAGGGCGGTTATTTCGAGAAGATCGAGGCGGCGCGATCGGTCGGCGCACGCATCATCGTCATTCAAAACCCGGAGACGGGCCGGGCGTTATGCCGCGATGACGCGGCGTACGACAGTATGGGGGAGCTGCTCGAGGATTTGGAAAAATTGCTGCATCAACGCATAGAAAGACCTCGAGGGCAGACGGGCATTTATCTGATTGGCGCCGGTATGGGGGAGCGCGGGACACTGACGGCGGAGGCGCTTGATGCCGTGAGAAAGGCCGATATTATCTTTGGTTCTAGGCGTATGCTAGAGGCTTCCTATGTGCGCGATAATAAGGCGGCGGCAAAGCTGCCCTATTATCGTTTTTCAGATATTTTGCCATACATAAAGGGGATGCAGGGCGAAGAGACGGCGGTGGTCTTATACTCCGGTGACAGCGGATTTTACAGCGGGGCAGCGGATTTTTGGCGGGAGTGGAGTGCGTGGGAAAAAAGAGAGCAGGCGATCGAAGTCAACGTGCTGCCGGGGATATCTTCCCTGTCTTATCTGGCAGCGAGAGCGAACATCAGCTGGCAGGATGCGAAGATCGTCAGCCTGCACGGGGATAGCAAATCGCTGCTGCCCGTTTTGCTCAGAGAAAAAAAAGTATTTTTGCTTACGTCCGGTGTGGAGGATATGAGAAAACTGGGGATACTCTTAGAGGAGCGGGGGATGTTCGACCGCAGGATTGTGGCCGGCTGTCAGCTTGCCTCTCCAGAGGAGCAGATCTTATCCCTGACGCCGCGGGAGTGCAGCGAGCTCACAATGCCGGGACTATACTGCTGCTTTGTCATAAGAGACGGCGGCGATGGAGCATGGGGGATGACGCCGGGACTTGCGGATGAGATGTTTGAGCGAGGCAGAGTGCCGATGACGAAAGAGGAGGTGCGGGAGGTTTCCCTCTGCAAGCTTCATCTGACAAAAGACGCGGTACTTTATGATGTGGGCAGCGGCACGGGGTCGATCGCCGTGGAGGCGGCGTTTCTGTCCGAACATATCAGCGTCTACGCTATAGAAAAAAGGCAGCAGGCATTGGATTTGATAGAAAAAAATTGTGAGAAATTTGCCCTGTCAAACATAAAGATTATCGCAGGAGAAGCACCTTTGTCTTTAGAAAAATTGCCAGCTCCGACCCATGTATTTATCGGCGGCAGCGGAGGCAGTCTGTTTGAAATTCTCAGCGCGGTGGCAAAAAAAGCGCACGGGGTGCGCGTGGTTATCAACGCGATTACGCTCGAGACCGTGGCAAAGCTGCAGCAGCTTGCCAAGGAGCTGTCTGTGGCGGACATGGAGATCGTGCAAATGCAGGTTTGCCGGGCAAAGGAAGTGGGAAGTTATCATTTGATGCAGGCAGAAAATCCGGTTTATATCTGTTCTTTTGCGATCATTTAGCAGTGAGGCGTATGGCGCGGGAGCAAGAGTATGTGGCGGCAGGAAGAGGAAAGGAGCCGAATGCGGATGCGAATACCAAGAGTGATGATAGCGGCCACAAAAAGTGGCAGTGGAAAGACGCTGCTGACCTGTGGTCTGATAGCAGTTTTCAAAGAAAAATACAGGCTGCAGGCATTTAAATGCGGGCCGGATTATATTGACCCGCTGTTTCACCGCAGTGTGCTTGGCGTTCCTTCCCGCAATCTGGACACTTATTTTTCGTCAGATGATCTCACGCGGGAATTGTTTGCAAGAAGCGCCAAGGGAGCTGATCTCGCCATTTTTGAGGGGGTGATGGGGCTGTACGACGGGCTGGGCGGCGTGCGCCGGGAGGGTTCGTCTTACCATCTGGCCCAAGTCACAAAAACGCCCGTGATTTTGTTGGCGGATGCGTACGGCATGGGAAAATCATTGCTGGCACTGCTGCGGGGATTTTTGGATTACGACAAAGAGCATCTGATCTGCGGCGTCATCTTAAACCGCATATCGCCTTCTTTTTATCAGACGATTCAGGCGGAGATTGAGCGGGAGCTGCATGTTCCAGTGCTTGGTTATTTACCCCGCCTTGCCGATATTTCCTTTGAGAGCCGTCATTTGGGGCTGGTGCTGCCCTGTGAGCTGCCGGGGCTTAAAAGACAGCTGTCCGTGGCGGCTGATGCGGTCAGGGAACATATTGCGGTTGAAAAGATAGAAGATCTTGCAAGGTGTGCCCCGGACATTGATGTCGATAGGAGAGAAGAAAAACATATTTGCGAGGATAAAGTGGCAATCGGCGTGGCGCGCGACGAGGCGTTTGGTTTTTACTACGAGGATAATCTGCGCTGCCTAAAGGAAGCGGGGGCAGAGCTCGTTTTCTTTTCACCGCTGCACGATCGGGCGCTGCCAAAGGGAGTCTGCGGTCTTATGTTTGGCGGCGGCTACCCCGAGCTGTACGCCAAGCAGCTCAGCGAAAATGACGCCATGCGGCAGGCGGTGCGCAGGGCTTATGACAGTGGGATGCCGACACTCGCCGAGTGCGGCGGTTTTTTGTATCTGCATGAGAGTATGGAGGACATGGAGCAGAACACATATCCCATGGCCGGCGTGATTGGGGCGCACGCCTATTACACCGGACGGGCGGTGCGCTTTGGCTATGTGGAGCTGCGGGAGAGGGCGGCTGACTTTCTGCCGGAGGGCGCTGTGATACGCGGGCATGAATTTCATTATTATGACAGCACGGATAACGGCAGTTGCTGTGTGGCGGCAAAGTCTGTCACGGGGAGGAGCTGGGACTGCGTGCACAAAAACCATAATAGCTGGATGGGGTTTGCCCATCTCTACTATCCGTCGCAGCCCGCTTTTGCAAAACATTTTGTCCGGGCCGCGCGCGCCTATAAAAATGGGGAGGTACGCCATGAATGATTGCAGCCGTTTTTTTTGTAACCGGGCATGTGAATATTATCCCTGTCACGAGGGAATAACGGAATTAAACTGCCTGTTTTGTTATTGTCCGCTGTACGAGCGGGCGCATTGTCCGGGGAAACCAGAATATATCGAGACAGAAAACGGAACTGTGAAGTCCTGTATGAACTGTACGTTTCCCCATGAACCCAAAAATTATGATATTGTGATAAAGTTTTTGCGAAAGCGGTAAGCTGCGAGCAGAGAGAGCGCTTTGTGAGTGAAGGCGGACTTTAGAAAGAAAAAGGAGGAAAAAGTGATGTGGGCATATGAAAGTGTATTTTATCAGATCTATCCGTTGGGATTTTGCGGGGCGCCCTTTGAAAATGACGGGCAATGCCAGTCCCGTATTCGGAAAGTGGCGGACTGGATTTTTCATATCAAAAAACTGGGAGCCGATGCGATTTATTTTTCGCCCCTGTTTGAATCGGATACACACGGGTACAATACCAGGGACTATAAAAAACTTGACTGCCGGCTGGGAACGAACGAAGATTTTGCCGGTGTGTGTGAGAATTTGCACAAAGAGGGGATACGCGTCGTGTTAGACGGCGTGTTCAACCATGTGGGGCGGGGATTCTGGGCGTTTCGCGATGTGATCGACAACCGTGAAAACTCCAGATACCGCGACTGGTTTTTTATTGATTTTAACGGTAATTCCAACTACAACGACGGATTTTGGTACGAGGGCTGGGAGGGAAACTTTGATCTGGTAAAGCTAAATCTCAAGAATGAGGAAGTGGTGGCGCATATTTTTGATGCCGTCAAGTTTTGGGTAGATACATTTGATATAGATGGACTGCGCTTAGATGTGGCCTATTGTCTGGATAAGGATTTTCTGAGGCGCCTGCGTCAGTTTACCGATTCTTTAAAAGAAGATTTTTTTCTGGTCGGAGAGACGCTCCACGGCGATTACAACCAGTGGGCCAACGGGCAGATGTGTCATTCTGTCACCAATTATGAGTGTTATCACGGGATGCACTCGAGTTTTAACAGCATGAATCTGTTTGAAATCTGTCATTCCCTTGCAAGGCAGTACGGGCCGGAGCCGTGGACGCTCTATAAGGGGATGCACTTGTTTAATTTTGTGGACAACCATGATGTAAGCAGGATCGCGAGTGTGCTCAATAACGAGAGGCATCTGCCGCTGATCTATGCGCTGTGCTTTGGGATGCCGGGCATCCCTTGCGTTTACTACGGCAGTGAGTGGGGGGAGCGGGCGGATAAGTCTATGGGTGACCCGGCGCTGCGCGCCTGCTTTGTGGCGCCGGAATTTGGGGCGCTCGCGGAGTGGATTGCGAAGCTTTCCAAGGTGAAAAAGGCCAGCAGGGCGCTCAATTACGGCGCTTACCGCACGGTTCTTCTGACGAACCGGCAGTGTATCTTTGAGCGTGCCTGTGAGGGAGAGCGAATCCTGGTGGCAATCAATGCAGCGGGTGAATCCTACACGGCGCATTTTGACGCGGGGTGCGGACTGGCCGAGGAACTGCTCACCGGAACGACACACGATTTTGGCGGCGGGAGCGAGCTGCCGGCGTACTCGGCCGCGTTTTGGAAAATGGAGCGATAAGGCGATGGGCGGAATATTATACGGCGTGGGGGTGGGGCCGGGCGACCCGGAACTTATCACGTTAAAAGCGCTCCGCTGTATCGAGAGCGCGGATATTCTCATGCTGCCCGCGGCGTCGAAGGAGGAGTGCCATGCCTATCGGATTGCGCAGAGCGTCTGTCCCCAAATTGAGAAAAAAGAGATGATCTGCCTGCCGTTTCCGATGATTTTTGACCGGGATAAGCTGGCGGATGCGCACGATCAAATCTGCCGGATAATTGAGCAGTATTTGCAGGAAAATAAGACGGTTGCGCTGCTCACCATCGGCGATCCGTCTGTGTATTCTACCTACAGTTATATTCACAGACGAGTACAACAGCATGGCGGCAGGGTGCAGATGATAAGCGGTGTGCCCTCCTTTTGTGCGGCGGCGGCAGCGCTTTCGATCCCGCTGGCTGAGAGCGGCGAGCAAATCCATGTAATTCCCGCAACTTATCCGGAAACGGCAGCTGAGAGCCTCAAAGGAACCAGAATTTATATGAAATCGGGCAAAAAACTGGGGCGGCTTAAGCGGGCCTTAGAGCAGGAGAGCAGGACAAGGGAGCTTATCGTCCATTGTGTGGAAAATTGCGGTATGGACAACGAAAAAAAATCGACAGGCATAGAGGAGCTTGACGAGACATCCGGCTATCTGACCCTGGTGATTGTAAAAGAAGGCGGGCAGAATGATTTGGCCCGGTAAGGATAACGTTTGCAGGTTTGGGAAAGGCTTGGTGGTCTATGATACTATTACAGCAAATGGCGGCATTATTTTTGATGATGCTCATTGGATTTTACTGTGGAAAAAAGGAAGTATTGAATGAGAGAACAGCGAAAAATATCTCATGGTTAGTCATCAATGTCGCCAATGTCGCGATGGTTATCAATTCTGGGGTATCCAACAGCAGAGAAGATATAGCGCCTGAAAATCTGCTCTTAGTCTTTGGACTCGCGCTCGGCGTTTATGCCGTGTTGCTTTTTCTCGCATGGCTTTTGCCGCTTTTGCTTCGAGTGGAGCGGGCGGAGCGCGGGACATACCGTGTGATGCTTGTTTTTTCCAATATCGGATTTATGGGACTGCCGCTGCTTTCCGCCATTGCAGCGCAGGAAGCTGTGCTTTATGCGGCTATTTTTATCTTTATTTTTAACGTACTCATCTACACCTACGGTATTTTGGCGATGACTGCGGGAGAGTCTCGCTTTGGCAGGGACGATGCGCCTGCCTTTCCGTGGAAGAAGCTTTGTAATCCCGGCGTGGTTTCCTGCTTCATTGCGTTGGTTTTGTTTTTCCTCGATTTTGAACTTCCGTCTTTTATCCATACGACATTGAGCAGCTTAAGCGCGCTGACAGGGCCGCTTAGTATGTTGGTGATCGGCCGTTCCTTTCTGGATTTTAAGGTTATCGATTTGTTTATGGATGTGAGATTGCTGTTGTTTTCCCTCATAAAGCTGATCGTGATCCCCGTGATCGGATTGTCTGTAATCAAGGGCTTTGTCACGGATATCACCGTTTTACAGGTGGCGCTCGTGATGTTGGCGACGCCGGTGGCAAGTATGGTGGCGATGATGGTACAGCAGTATGAAGGGAATGTTTCTCTGGCTTCGAGAGGAGTGGCATTGTCTACGCTGTTGTCTGTCGTGACGCTGCCGCTCGTCTCTTTGCTTACCAAAATTTAGTGAGCGTAAAAAATATGGATATTGGCTTTCAAAAATTATTTGCTTATGTTATAATAAAAAAGATAGTTTACATGAGTGATTTTTAGAAAACGGAGGGAACTAAGATGGAAAGAGTGCAAAAAGCTCAGGGCGGAAAGGACAAAAGATACATAGGCATCGGGACCAAAGTAGGCTGTGTCGTAGCAATTATGCTGATAATTTCTGTCGTGGTATCCATGACTGTCTGTGTTTCTGTGTTCCATTCTTTGGTGCAGGAGATGTTGAAAGACCGCTGTACGAACGGTACCAATATGTTGGCTCATGAGCTCGAGCGGTCAGACGGCGCCGAGGATCTAAATCAGATTTTAGATGAATTGAAAAAGCGCATGGGGTGCGAGTTTACGATTTTTGAGGGTGATACCAGAGCTTACAGCACGGTAACACAGAATGGAGAGCGCGTCGTGGGTACCAAACTAAACGATGACTTGCGCGCGATCGTGATTGAGCAGGGGCAGTCCTATGTGGGCGAGACAATGATTGCCGGGGACCGGTATCTTTGTTCTTATGTTCCCACCACAGGGGCCGACGGAACGGTCAACGGATTGATTTTTGCCGGGATTTCGGAGGAAGAAGCGGAGCAGCAGACGAGCACGGCCGTTGCGATGAGTGTTGGGATAAGCGGCGTTGTCATCGCCGTCAGCATTATTTTACTGGCGATTTATCTTCGGATTCGGATTTCCGCACCGCTTGGCAAGATCTCCCGGGTGGCGAGAAACTTGGAAAAAGGCGATCTGGGGATTGCGCGCGGCGACGAAGTCCGCATCAATGTCCGTTCAAAAGATGAGATCGGTATGTTGGGAAGAATATTCGAAAGTACCATCCGCCGTCTGCGCGGCTATATCGGCGAGATTTCCAATGTGCTTGGGTCCATTGCGGGCGGCAATTTGGTGCAGGGGACCAGCCAGGATTATCTGGGTGATTTCCAGTCGATCAAAAAGTCACTCGACAGTATCCAGGCCGAGTTAAATAAGACGATGGGACAGATTACGCTCAGCGCCGGCCAGGTTTCTTCCGGTTCCGACCAGATGTCGAGCAGTGCGCAGGATATGGCGCAGGGAGCAACCGAGCAGGCCAGTGCCGTGGAGGAGATCTCAGCCACGATTGCCGATATTTCCGAGAATGCCAGACAGACGGCCGTTGCCGCCGAGGAGGCAGGTGAGTTTGTCAATCAGGCCGGAGCACAGCTGGGAATCAGTATCGACTGTGTGAAAGAACTGAATGTGGCGATGGAGAACATCTCGGCTTCCTCCAAAGAGATCGGTGCGATTATTACCACGATCGAGAATATCGCTTCCCAGATCAATATTCTCGCGTTAAATGCTGCCGTGGAAGCTGCGCGGGCAGGGTCAGCAGGCAAAGGTTTTGCCGTGGTGGCCGATGAGGTCGGCAATCTGGCCGCCAAGTCCAACGAGGCTGCAAAGGCTACCAAGGATTTGATTGAGAGTTCCATCACAGCCATTACCGAGGGAAGCGACGCGGTGAACCGAGTGACCGAATCTCTGGCGAAGACAGGGGAGCTTGCAGGAAACGTGACGACCAAGATGGCCATTGTTGTGGAGGCTGTCGAGAAACAGACGGTGGCGATGTCACAGGTCAACGAGGGTGTGGAACAGATCTCCACCGTTGTGCAGACCAATTCCGCCACCAGCGAAGAGTGTGCCGCCGCCAGCATCGAGCTCTCATCGCAGGCAGCTCTGCTCAAAGATCTGATGAGTGCGTTCCAGCTGAAAGGGATGCGTTAGGCGGATAGTCGGCGGACGCTGAATTAATGGTCGGATAACCGTTGCCTATTTATACGAAACGATAAAAAGTGACTGGTCAATGTTGAGAGAAACCCGTTTAGAGGATATAATAGAAAGGACACAGATTACACTGCAACACAACAGGCAGTTTTCATGATACCGGATGACGGTAGAAAGGAGAGATGGCGATGAAGCGTGTATTTTTGATTGTGCTCGACAGTGTTGGGATCGGTGAAATGCCGGATGCGGCGGAGTATGGTGATATGGGCAGCAATACCCTGCGAGCGGTGTCCCGCAGCCCCTATTTTTCTATGCCAAATATGAGAAAGCTGGGGCTCTTTCACATTGACGGAGTGGAAATTGGAGAAAAGGAGGGCGAAGTATCCGGTGCTTACGCGAGGCTTGCAGAGCGCTCAAAGGGAAAAGACACGACGATCGGACATTGGGAGATTGCCGGTGTGGTTTCCAAAACGCCGCTGCCCACTTACCCAAACGGATTTCCGTCTGCGCTAATTCGGGCGTTTGAAGAAAAGACCGGCAGGGGCGTTCTGTGCAACCGCCCGTATTCCGGCACGGAAGTGATTCGTGATTACGGAGAAGAGCATCTTAAGACGGGCGACTTGATTGTCTATACATCTGCGGACTCTGTTTTTCAGGTCGCCGCACACGAAAGTGTGGTGCCAGTGAAAAAATTGTATGAGTACTGCCGGATGGCCAGAGAGATTTTGCAGGGTGAACACGGTGTGGGACGTGTCATTGCCAGGCCGTTTGTCGGGGAACCCGGGAATTTTACCAGGACGGCAAACCGTCATGATTTTTCCCTGCGGCCGCCGCGGCAGACGATGCTTGACGTGTTAAAGGATACGGGATATGACGTGATTTCCGTGGGAAAGATTATTGATATTTTTGCGGAATCCGGCATTACAGAATATGTGCGCACGAGTGGAAACGCAGACGGGCTTGATAAAACGCTTGCCTATATGAAGCAGGATTTTAACGGGATTTGTTTCACCAATCTGGTGGACTATGATATGCTTTACGGACACCGCAATGATGTGGACGGTTATGCGAAAGCATTGACCTATTTTGACGGGCGGCTGCCGGAGCTGCTCGCGGCGATGCGGGAGAAAGATATTCTAATGATTACCGCCGATCACGGGTGTGATCCGAGCACGCCGTCGACTGATCATTCCAGAGAATACACACCGCTGATCATCTGCGGAACGCGGGTAAAAGCGGGAGTGAACTTCGGCACCAGGGAGGGATTTTGCGATATCGCGGCCACAATACTGGATTATTTTCAATTGCCGGTGACCTGTGAGGGGAGTGCGATTCCCGTTTTCACGAAAAAATAAATGGTATCCGGCGTCATTGCCCGGACATGCCTGAAACAATTGCATTGCTGGTGGAGCGGACTTTGCTCCACCTTTTCTAATATCTTCAAATAGAATAAAATAAAGGAGGAATAGATCATGAATGATATCATAAGAGCCATGGAGGAACGCAGGAGTATAAGAAATTTTAAGAAGGAATTGCCTGCAAAAAAGGATATGGAGCAGATCATAGAGGCGGGGCTATTTGCTGCAAATGGAATGGGGAGGCAGGCGGTGATAACAGTAGCCGTTACCGATCGGAAAGTCAGGGATAAAATTTCCGCTGCGAACTGCAAAATCGGCGGCTGGGAAGAGGGGTATGACCCGTTCTACGGTGCGCCTGTGATTTTCATCGTGCTGGCGGAGCAAAACTGGGCAAACCGTGTATATGACGGCAGCCTTGTTCTGGGAAACATGATGCTGGCGGCCCACTCGCTCGGACTAGGGAGCATTTGGATACATCGGGCAAAAGAAGAATTTGAAACGCAAGAATGGAAAAAATTTCTTTCGGACATTGGGGTGGACGGTGAATGGGAAGGGATAGGCCATCTGGCGGTCGGCTATATAGATGGAGCGATTCCAGAGGCCGCAGTGCGCAAAGACGGAAGAGTCTTTTGGGTGGAGTAGGCTTGTGGAGACGGTTATCATACTTTCCCACAAAGACAATGTGACGATTTGTAGACTTTTATCTGATATCCTTATCTAGTACATTTCTCAATCAGTTCGTTAAAAAGGAAAAGGTAATTATGACTTCTAAAATTTTATTAGTTGATGATGAAGATTCCATATGCAATATGGTAAAACTGCATTTTCAAACGGAGGGGTATCTTGTCTACACGGCGTTGGATTCGGAGGAAGCTTTTAAGGCGCTCTCAAATAAGCCGGATTTGATATTGCTGGATATCAATATGCCAGAGGTGGACGGACTGGAATTTTGCAAAAAAATACGCAACTACATAGATTGTCCTATCATTTTTTTGACTTCGCGCATGACAGAGCAAGATAAAGTGGTCGGGCTGCAGGCGGGCGGTGACGATTATATTACCAAACCTTTTAGTCTTGCTGAATTGACCGCACGCGTGGAAGCACACCTTCGGCGAGAGCGCAGAGCAAGGCACAGCGACATGAAACTGTGCGGAGAGCTGTTTATTGATTATGCCGGACGCTGTGTATATGGTAATGAACAAATGATTCCATTCTCTAAAAAGGAATTTGATATAATAGAGTTTTTGTCAATCAATGCCGGGCAAGTTTTCGATCGAGAAACAATTTATGAAAGGCTTTGGGGGTATGACGCGGAGGGCAGCAGCGACATTCTCAGAGAACATATCCGAAGGATTCGCGCAAAATTGGCACAGGTGACAAAGAAAAATTATATCGAAACGGTTTGGGGGTGTGGCTATAAATGGATACGCTAAGGAATATGACACTGAAAAAAGCTTTTTTCCTGATTGTTTTAGTCACTACCGTAATTGTGATATGTTTGTCTGTGGTAACTGTAAGAAACTGTTCAAAGATACACGACCAGATCACATTTTCTCATGCCTTTGTGGCAGGCGGTGCGTTCCTGGAAATAGAAAATGGACAGTACATCATGGACGCAGAATTAAATAGTACCGCTGACGAATCTGTAAAATATACAGATACAGAGCTGCTAATATGCCGCGTTATGGAGCTGTTGATTGTATTATTGCCCGTTGTTTTTTCTATTACAGGTATTGGCTGCGCCGGAATGTTTTTTTATCAAGTCAAGCTAAAGGAGCCATTAACAGCGTTAAAACAGGGAATCAGCCACATTGCAAATAATGATTTGGATTTTACAATAAATGTTCAAAAGCAAGATGAATTGGGTGAATTATGCAGCGCATTTGAGTCCATGCGTCAAGCGCTGGTTAAAAACAATCGTTACATGTGGAACCTGGTAGCTGAAAGAAGAAAAATCAATGCAAGCATATCCCATGATCTGCGGACACCTATTACCGTTATCAAGGGGTATAGCGAGTATTTAGACAGAAATACGGGAAAGGGAACACTTACCGAAGAGGGAACAAGGGATATCGCCATATATATTCATCGAGCCGCAAGCAGATTAGAAGAATATGCTGATTCCGTCCATGAAATACAGGCATTAGAGGATATGCAGTTAGAATATCAGGCAATATCGTTATGCGATTTTGAAGAAGAACTATGTGCCCAGCTTTCTGTCGTTGCCGAACAAAACGAAAAAGAAATTCGTGTGTTGACAAAACTTCCACAGCAAACGGTGACACTTTCACCTGCTGCCGTATTTCGCATGATAGAAAATATTATTGCGAATGCTTTGCGATATTGCAAAGATAGAATTGATGTGACCATTTCCTATTCCCGCCCTTTTCTTTTAATCGTTATCACTGACGACGGAAGAGGTTTTTCGCAGCAAGACCTTATAGAAGCGACGAACTGTTTTTACAAAGGAAAATCTTCAAAAGAGCATTTTGGTATTGGCTTGTCCATTTGTAAGACACTGGCGGAAAAACATGGCGGTTATATCCAACTTGGCAATACCCCAGACAATGGCGCAAAGGTAACGATAAAAATTAAAACGGAAGAAATTTCTGCATTGTGACGGAATGTAGACAAATGCTTGCTAAACTCTCCTTATCAACTGAAAGGAGAGTTTTTTTATGGAAATTAAAGTCGCTGATTTACAAAATCGCAAAACAAAAGTGCATAAGCTGTCCGGTGGAATGAAACAGCGTCTTGGAATCGCACAGACTTTACTTAACAATCCTAAAGTTTTGATTGTCGACGAACCGACAGTAGGACTTGACCCCGAGGAACGGCTTCGTTTCTATAGCTTGCTGGACGAGTTTTCAAGCGACCGTGTTGTAATCGTCTCCTCTCACATTGTAGGAGATATTGAATCCGTGTGTGAAAATGTAGCGGTGTTGGACGCGGGAAAGCTTTTGTATGCTGGTACTATCAAACAACTGTCTCAAATGGCAAACGGAAAGGTCTTTGAATTGACTGTTCCGAAAGCCGAGCAGGCAATAGTCAAGCAGAATTATTATACTTTATCCAGTCAAAGTCATTTATCCAACACAAAAATACGCGTATTAAGCGACTGCGTTCCAACTATGGGGCATCCCGTTTCTTGTGCACCTACGGTTGAGGATGGTTACATGGAATTGCTGCGTTCATTGGAAAAAGGGGGACTAAAATGAAAAATTTATTTGTTATGGAGTGCAAAAAAATTGTGAGGAGTTTTTTGTATTGGTTGTATGTCATAGCTTTAATATCAGCAAGTATTCACAACTATGAGACTGTAGTAGAAAGCGAACTGAGCCGAACGGATGATCCCGCTTCTGTTTTTTATATAGCGGAGAATGGCGTCTATGCAGAAACGGCGGATGAACAGGATGAAGATATGCAGCGCACAATGATGATCGGGGCAACCAAACGGCTTTTGGGCAATTACCAGGATAACCGTTATGAATATTATCCGTTTGGATATGTGAAAGAAAAAACTCTCTCTGAAAAAGAACAAGCAGAAATTCTTTGCTATTTACAAGAATTGACAGGTCTTAACAAATTATTAGGAGAGGGGGAAGAAAGCAGTGATTTGGAGGATCTTCAAATTTCCGGCGGTGGTGCTTTTGTCTTAAATCCGGGACAAGGAAGTACGAACCATAATGGGCAGTTTATCACAGAACCCGGTGATTGGCAATATATCGAAAATGAATCGGATATGGAAGATTTGGGAAATCAAGAAAACGAATTTGAAGTGCATGTCACATTTGACCGTTTCAAAGAAATTATGAACAGTGTAAATGCTTTGATCGGACATAATTCCTATTATAGCTGGACGATGCTGACTATGTATTATGGCGAGAATGATATGCAAAATACGCCGATTACAGAATTGCAACATAGAGAATTTTATGAAAAAGATCATGTTACCGGTGCGTTTGCCCGCTATTTTTGCGACAGTATTTCCCTTGTCGTATTATGCTTGCCGGCATTTCTCATTATTGACTTACTGATCAGAGACAAACGCCATAAAATGAAGGCGTTGATTTATTCCCGGATGGAAAGTTCCGTCAAAATAATCTGTGCCCGTTTTGCAGCGACAATCTGCCTGACTATGTTTCCTATCCTTATACTGCCGCTGAAATCGTTGGTGACACTCATAATCTATTGCGGCAGTATCGGTATTCATGCAAACATATTTGCTTTTGCAGCCTATGTTCTCGCATGGATATTTCCAACAGTGTTGTTGATTGTAGCGATTGCTTTATTTGTCACTGTACTTACTGAGAATTATCTATCTGTCCTGATTTCAGGGCTGATTTGGCTGTTTGGCAGACCGTCCGTAGATAAAATAGCCGGTGGAAATTATGGACTTTTCGACCTTATCATTCGCCATAATACCTTGAAAGGATACGGGAGAATGATAGAAAATATTCAGACACTGATATGGAATAGGGTGTTGATTTTCGCAGTTGCGCTTGTGCTTGTAGTTTTTACCATCATGATATATGATACAAAACGAAAAGGGGGAATGGCGTTTGAGGGCTAGAAACCTGCTGACAATCATTGTTGCAAACATTCGCATAAACTATAGATATACAATCCTGCCAGCCATTCTTTTGTTATTTATTGTTCCGTTTGTTTATGGAGTTGAAAATTTAGACAGCTTATAATCTGCCGATTGTCTGGAACGAATGGTTGTGCTAATCGGGATTCCAATGTTTACCGCTCTTGTATGGCGGGAACATTCACGCAGTGCACGCGAACTGATTGTCCTGCGGTCCTTTTCGTTTCGTTTTATTATATTATTGCGCATGGTACTCTCTGTAATATGCACATGGCTATTGATTTTACTATTTGAAATGTATATGTGCATTTGTGGCTGTTCGTTTCCTGTCGTTGCCTGTGCTTTTCGGATGTAGGACGGATTTTACGGACATTCAAAATAAAATGAATGTGGAGGTAACAGACAATGGCAAAGACAATTTTTGGGGAACTGGGCGGCAGATACGAACGGCAAGGGGATTATTATTCCAGCTTTAAGATTACCCGCCGAAGAAGAACAGCCAATAGGCACATGGGGGTGAGC
>CAJTYI010000037.1 GCA_910584215.1 uncultured Roseburia sp.
CCAACCTTGAAAAGACGTGTATCATCACTGGATGCCCCAAAGGCATGCGCTAGTACCCCGGCGTTTTGGAGGTTTGGGCAAAAGCAAGAGCACCTGCAGTTAGGATGCTTGCTGGGCACCGCCCGATATACTGAGAATAAAAGTATATCACTTCCGATAAGAGCTATTTTGCATATTTATTCATTTATGGTATAAAGTTTCCAAGCTAATAACCTATACTTATATTGCTAATAAAGAAAACACATGAATTGAGATCGAAAATAAAAATGGGACTATGCAAAAGGTAAAAAATACATTATGATACAGTATAGAAAGATATAATATGCCACAGAATGCGCAGTCCTGATTGCAGCAGATAAAAGCACAACATAAAATTTAGAAAGAGGTATGCAAATGGCGATAGGAAGGAAAAATGTTACACTTGTAAAAGCACTTTCAGAACTAAAAGAGGCAAATTATTCTAAGGACCCGGAGTTGTATCAGATCTATCAGAGACTGACGAGCGGAAGAAAGCAGTTTGCCGAGGTTTTCGAGAAGAATATGAAAGCGGTGATGCAGATTAGCTCACTTGATCTGACGATGCAGTATCAGACAGAAAAGATTGTTCATATAGCGAATGATGTAGCAAAGGCTACAGAGTCGATTTTTGGTTCTGCGTCTGGAGAAGACGCCTCTTCAGGCAGGGCTAACAGTCAGCACGAAGAGCTGGCCAATACCATCATTGAGGTTTCCTCACAGACAGAGGAAGTATATCAGAAGATAGAGACAAGTCAGGCGGAACTGACAACAATCAAGGAACTCTCCGACCGGACGATCGAGGGTTCTAGGGAAATGCAGCAGGATATGGATAATCTGTTCAAGATTATCAATCACATGAACGAGGTCATAGCGGGTATTGATTCCATATCATTGCAGACCAATCTGCTCGCTCTAAACGCCTCCATCGAGGCATCTAGGGCAGGGGAAGCGGGACGTGGCTTTGCAGTGGTTGCAAATGAAATCCGCGCACTGGCGGAGGAGACGCAGAAGCTGACCGGAGATATGGGCGATTTTGTGGAGAGTATCAAAAACGCATCCCAAAAGAGTGTCAAAAGCGCTGAAAATACGATCGGTGCCTTAGAAGGGATGACGGAAAAGATCAAAAACGTATGGGAACTCAATAACGAAAATCAGCGCCACGTCTCAAATGTCAACGAATCTGTCAGCTCTATTGCTGCAGTCAGCCAGGAACTCAGCAGTTCTATGACCGAGATGGAAAATCATCTGCGCGACAGTACGGACTTTATGAATAAAGTCAGCGTTGATTTGAAAAAAACAGTCGAACCGGTGGTCGTGATAGAGGAGATGCTGGATACGACAGTAAAGCAGATGGGCAGCATGGCAGAAGATCCGTTCTTTCATCTTAAAAGCCAAGAGTTTGCTCAGTATCTGAAGAGTGCGGTAGTGGCGCATAATACATGGCTTGACAATCTGAAAAAGATGGTGGATGGCGGCGTACTTATGCCGTTACAGCTGGATGCCACCAAATGTGGATTCGGACATTTCTATTATGCCATTAAACCAAAACTGCCGGCGGCTATACCAATCTGGAGGGGGCTCGATGAAAAGCACAAGAGATTCCACCAATACGGTGAGGAAGTGACTCATGCTTTAAAGAGCGGAAATCATCAGAAAGCGCAGCAGATCTACGGTGAAGCCGTCGTTTATTCCCGGGAATTGATTGCGGATCTGGAAGCGTTGCAGCGCATTGCGGGAGCGTAAAATATTTGAAAATTTTTGGAATAACCGGGAAATAACAAAATATATCTTGACAAAATAGAGATTTATTTGATATACTTATTAAAGTTTTTAACGCGTTAGATTCATGAAAAATTAATAAAATTCATATTTTTTTTAGAAAACGAATAAGCTTTAATGGTAGGGGTTTTAAATGATCGTTTTCTAGCAGAGGAGGTCACAAGATGGATAATAATTTGAACACAAATGTTGACGACAAGGGTGGCTTTTTATGGGGATTGCTTGGATGCTGTATCCCGATTGTAGGTTTGATCTTATTCCTTGTATGGAAAGACAGCAAGCCTAGAACAGCAAAAGCAGCTGGAATTGGTGCACTTGTCTGTGTAGTTGTTTATGTTGTATTTTACATCATAATGGCTATCGCTGGTGTAAGCCTTGCAGCACTTTACTCATAAGCTAGGCAGATTTTTGCAGATTCTCTTTGGCTGTCATGCAAGGCCGGAGCGCTCTTTCTTCTTTCGGGGGAAACAGTTTCCCATATGTGCCAGGTGCACGGGAGAGCTGATTGGCATATTGGCAGGGATACCGACGGCGATCATCTTTGGGTTTCCAAAGTTACCGTATGTATTTTTGATGATGGTGCCATTGTTGGTGGACGGCTTCTTACAGTTATTGACTTCTTATGAGAGTGGTAATCTGCGCAGATTGTTTACTGGAATCTTGTTCGGTCTTGCCTTTGATTTCACGTTGATTTATATACATCGTGGATGTATACATATTGCGGGATGGATATTAAAGCAGTTTTGGGATGATCCGACAAAGATTGACAGGGCAATGGAGATGTTTTTGTAAAATAGAAAGATGGAGGTTATGTTAAGAATTCTTGACATAGTCTCCATTTTTTTACATCGTTTTGTTAGGGAGATCGCATGAATCACAAAAATAAAAACAGCAGTTTGGAAGATAAATTATTTCTGGCCGGCATATGGGGGGTTTTGCTGGGGGCCATGATACTGATATGGTATGTTCGGTTCTTTTTGCCTCATATGCCGTTTGGGGGCTGTATGTTTCACGCCGTGACGGGACTCTATTGTCCGGGGTGCGGCGGCACCAGGGCGGTTCTTGCACTGCTGCACGGCGATCTTGTGCGGTCGCTGCGGTATCATCCGGTGGTGCCATATGGTGTTGGATTGTATGTGCTATTTATGGGAAGTCATCTGTTGGAGCGCATACATGTGCCGCGTGTAAAAGGTATGCGGTTTCACGGCTGGTATCTTTATGTGGCGCTGCTCATCATCATTGTCCATGTACTGTATCTCAATGTCATCGGCGTATCATGGTGACTGTGTGAGTTAAACGAGACTAACTTTTTTGCGATTTGGATTGACATTGTCCAGGGTAATTGTATAATAAATATGGAACAAAAATATCTTTTTAGTAAGGGACGGGTAACGTATGACACTGGATGAGTTACAGATCGGAAAATCGGCGACGATTACGGCGGTCGGCGGCGAGGGTGCGCTAAGATGCAGGCTGCTCGACATGGGATTGATTCCGCGCACAAAAGTACAGATACAGAAAGTTGCGCCGATGGGAGATCCGATAGAACTGAGGATACGCGGTTACGAGCTTACCATACGCAAGGAGGACGCGGCAAAGATAGAGATTATTCCGGAGGATGAGACGATATGATATTTGCACTGGCAGGTAATCAAAATTGCGGTAAAACGACTTTGTTTAACCAGCTCACCGGCTCTAATCAGCATGTGGGCAATTTCCCCGGCGTGACGGTTGACAGAAAAATCGGTGAGATTCGCTCCGCTAAAGACTGTTCGGTTGTGGATTTGCCGGGAATTTATTCCATCCGCCCGTACACCAGCGAGGAGATCGTCACAAGAGATTTCATCTTAAACGAGCGGCCGGACGGCATTATCAATATTGTGGACGCCACCAACATTGAGCGTAATCTCTATCTGACATTACAGCTTCTCGAGATGCACACGCCCATGGTGCTTGCCCTCAATATGATGGATGAAGTGCGCGGAAACGGGGGTTCCATCGACTATAAGGAGATGTCAAAACAGCTCGGGATTCCAGTTATTCCGATCAGCGCAGCCAAAGATGAGGGGATCGAGGAACTGATTAAAAATATCGTGTACGTTTCAAAGAATAAGATTTATCCTCAGATTATGGATTTTTGCGCCAAGGGTCCGGTGCACCGCTGCGTGCATGCGCTCTCGCATCAGGTGGAAGATCACGCTGTTAATATTGGCATGTCGCCACGGTTTGCGGCGACTAAGATCGTGGAGGGAGATACAGATATTATCAAACGCCTGTCGCTTCGCGAAAACGAGCTGGATATGATGGAGCACAGTATCGCAGAGATGGAGCACGATGGTGGTTTAGACCGCAACGCGGCGCTGGCGGATATGCGCTATACCTTTATCGAGCAGGTCTGCGGCAGTACCGTTAAAAAGTGCCAGGAGAGCAAAGAACACCGCAGAAGTGTTAAAATTGACAATTTTTTAACCAACAAATATCTGGCGCTGCCCATTTTTTTAGTGATCATGCTTTTGATTTTTTGGCTTACCTTCGATGTGATTGGCGCCGTACTCAGCGATTTGCTGTCTCTTGGTATTGATGGCCTGTCGGTAGTCTGCGACAGGGGGCTTACGCGCTATGGCATCAATCCGGTGGTACATAGCATGGTCATAGACGGTGTGTTTGCGGGAGTGGGCAGCGTTTTAAGCTTTCTTCCGGTTATCGTTGTCTTATTTTTCTTCCTGTCAATCTTAGAAGACTCCGGTTATATGGCACGCGTTGCCTTTGTGATGGATAAACCTCTGCGCAAGATCGGCTTGTCCGGCAGAAGTTTCGTGCCGATGCTGATCGGTTTTGGCTGTACCGTGCCGGCGGTGATGGCGACGAGGACGCTCTCTTCCGAGCGTGACCGCAGGATGACGATCATGTTGACGCCGTTTATGAGCTGTTCGGCTAAAATACCGATCTATTCCGTGTTTGCGATGACTTTTTTTCCGGGCAGAGAGGCGCTTGTAATGATACTTTTGTATGTGACAGGTATTGCAGCCGGCATTTTGTCTGCCGCCTGTCTGCGCCGCACGGCATTTCGCGGCAATCCGATTCCTTTTGTGATGGAGCTGCCCAATTATCGTTTTCCGTCGGCGAAAAGTGTGGCGCGGCTGATGTGGGATAAAGCAAAGGACTTTTTGCAGCGCGCGTTTACGATTATCTTTGTCGCGACTATTATCATCTGGTTTTTGCAGACATTCAACCCGCGCTTTAATGTGGTGGAGAGTGGCGGCGAGAGCCTGTTGGCACTCGTTGGCAAGTGGATTTCTCCGGTGTTTGCACCGCTGGGGTTTGCAGATTGGCGCATTTCCACAGCTCTGATTACCGGATTCACGGCAAAAGAGGCGGTGGTGAGTACGCTTAGCGTACTGCTTGGTACACCCGTTTCACAGTTAAATACAGTACTTCCCTCGCTGTTTTCCGGCCTTTCGGTGGTGAGCTTTTTGATTTTTACGCTTCTCTACACGCCCTGCGTGGCGGCAGTGGCGGCGGTGAAGCGTGAACTTAACAGTGGATGGAAAGCCGCGGGGATCGCGTTGCTGCAATGTGTGGTTGCATGGCTGGCGGCCTGCCTTGTCTATCAGATTGGTGGGGTGATAGTGTGAGAAGTGCTTCTAGTGTACTGACCTGTTCATATTTCGCCAAATGACTTGCCTGAATTTCCATCTGCCACGTTGGCTTCAATCGACGATGCCACCGCATCGCCTCATTCAGCCGCCTTGTAGACTGAAAATTCATTCTGCGTCATTTGGCTGAAAATGAACGGGTCAGTACACTAGCCGCTCACAGCAAAGGCTGTTTCGTGGAGAAGTACTAAGACTTACAGAGAAAAACGCCAAAAACAGGCGTTTTTCATCTTGCTTTGCGATACCGCGAAGCGGAATCATGGAGGTTAGCGTGAATATAGTGGATTGTATGATTCTAGGAGTGATGCTTTTTTGGCTCTTTTTGGTTGTTAAGGGGTGGTGTTCCCGTAAGAATAGGAAATGCGGGCATTGCTGCGGGGGCTGCTGCGATATTGCGTGTGGCAGCCGTTCGTGTTCTTGCGCGCGCGGGACCGAAGACGCAGCCAAATAGGGGACTTATTTTGAAGGAAATATTTATTGTGGGACAAATTACAGGCATGGAACGAAATACCATGCTTGTTTTCATTTCCAGAATATAGTAAAATGATAAGGAAAGATAACTTTATAGATTTATGAGATTGGGCAGCCCGAACGTTCTGCTAAAGTCAGAGTGGTGTTTGGCAGACGATGGGATACGGAGGTGCGGATTTGAAGAAAAAAGCGTTGGCTGTAGTATTGTGTATGTCATTGGTTCCGGGGCTGCTTTGTGGTTGTGGTAACGGTGGGCAGGCGACAAAAGAGAACCAAAACGAAACCTCTCCGGGGGAGCCGGCGGCTGAGGTGCCCGACAAACGGGAAGCGGATAACGGCAAAGTCACATTAAAGATCTGGGCCGAGGAGGCCAATTTTGAGATGTTGACGCAGATGATTGATTCGTTTAAAGAAGCGCACAAGGGAGAGGCAGATTTTGAGATTGTGCTGGAGGAGAGTCCTGATAACGCGACAAAGGATAATGTGTTGGGAGATATTCACAATGCGGCTGATATCTTTCCTTTTGCGGATGATCAGTTGTCTGCACTGGTAGCGGCGGGTGCGCTTGAGCCTGTGTATGACCAGGAGGCTGTAAGGACAGCCAATTTGGAGGAGGCGGTGGAGGCGGCCGCGATCAATGATATTATTTACGCTTACCCCATGACGGCGGACAACGGCTATTTTTTGTACTATGACAAAGACTACTTCACCGAGGAGGATGTCAAGACGATGGACGGGATACTTGCGGTCTGTGAGGCCAACGGTAAGCAGTTTACCATGGAGTGGGATTCCGGCTGGTATCTGTATTCCTTTTTCGGCAATACAGGCTTGGAATTTGGCATCAATGATGACGGCGTCACCAATTACTGTAACTGGAACACCACGGAAGGAGCCGTTAAGGGAGTAGATATCGCGCAGGCATTGCTTGCCATATCTGCGAGTCCGGCATTTTTATCTCAGCCGGACAGTGAATTTCCGGCCGCGATCGCGTCCGGCCAGGTGATTGCCGGGGTCAGCGGGGTGTGGAATGCAATTGAAGTGAAAAATGCCTGGGGCAAGGATTACGGCGCCTGTAAACTGCCGACCTACACCTGCAAAGGCCAGCAGATACAGATGTCCTCTTTTACCGGCTATAAGATGATGGGGGTCAACGCCTATTCCGCACATAAAGAGTGGGCGCTTTTGCTTGCCGATTGGCTGACAAACGAACAGAACCAAACCGTCCGCTTTGAACAGAGAGATCAGGGACCGTCAAACATTAAGGCGGCCGCATCCGATGCGGTCAAGCAGGTTCCGGCGATACAGGCGGTCATTGCGCAGGGTGAGTTTGGAAGGCTGCAGCGCGTCGGCAATAATTTCTGGATGCCGTTCGTAGACTTCGGTACGGTTATGGCTGCGGGAAATCCTGACGGCAAAGATCTTCAGGAACTGATGGACGAGCTGGTGACGGGCGTCACGGCGTCTACCGTGCAATAGAGTCAGGAGGTGCATAGATGAAAAAGCAAGGGCGTATCAGTACAAAGATCATTATTTTGCTGCCGGTGTTTATTCTGGGAATTGTCAGTATCTTTTCCAATATTCTGGCTGTCCGCAATGTGCGCAGTGTCAATGCAAATGCCAACCAGATCGCGAACGGCTATATGAGCTGCATTGCAGAGCTGGCTAACATACAAAAAGAGACGCAGTCGATTCACAAACTTGGATTGTCCCATATAGTCTCAACAGATCTCAATTCGATGATCTCGCTTGTGGACAGTATACGGCAGGAAGAGGCGGTGCTCGAGGATTATCTGCAGCAATTTCAAAAATATGTTGTCGGGGAAAATCAGGGCGCATACGATCAATTGGTGGCGGGATATGAGGGAATGAAATACGAGATTGCCAATCTGATGGCGTACTCGGCAGCGGGAAAGAGCGAAGAGGCGTATGCCCTTGCAAATGGTGCCATCTCTGAGTATGCGAGAATCATGGAGGACAGCATTGCCCAGATACAGGATAAGATAAATGAAAGGGCAGACGGTGCGAAGGGACAATTGAACAAGGTGTATAGCAATTCGCTCACGTTTACGGTAATCACGATCATCGTCTGTGTCGTGGCGCTGATTGCGGCGCTGTTTAGCGTGCTGGGATTTGTGATACAGCCGCTTACGAAGACAGAGAAAGAGATCACCGGAATTATACATGATATCGACAAGCGCGAGGGTGACTTGACGAGAAGGGTGACAATTCTTTCCAACCGCGAGGTCGCGGCTGTCGGCAGCGGTATCAATCTGTTTATGGGGAAGCTGCAGGATATTTTTAAGATTATCATCAACAACTCGAACCGTATGGAGCAGGTAGTAAACGAGGTGCGCGAAAGCGTCATGACCTCCAACGGCAGCGTTTCCGATCTGTCGGCGCTGACGCAGGAGCTTTCGGCGACGATGGAGGAGATGTCCGGAAATGTCGCGGTCATCAACCAGAACACGGAGGCGGTCAAGCAAGACGTGGACGTGATCGCGGATCGCACGACGGATATCAGCAACTATACGAAAGAAATGAAAGAACATGCGGATCTCTTAGAGGCATCGGCCCGTGCCAATATGGAGTCGACCAGCATGAAAGTCAATGATATTCTCGCAGTTTTGAACAAGGCGATCGAGGAGAGCGGCAGTGTCAATCAGGTCAACAACCTGACGGAGGATATTTTAAATATTGCCAGCCAGACGAACCTGTTGGCGTTAAATGCATCTATCGAGGCGGCCAGGGCCGGGGATGCAGGGCGCGGCTTTGCCGTGGTGGCGACAGAGATCAGTCAGCTGGCATCGGCCAGTCAGGAGACCGCCAACCACATTCAAAGAATCAATAAAATTGTCATCAGTGCCGTACATAATCTGGCGGAACAGGCCAATGGCCTCGTACAGTATATGAGCGACGCGATATTGCCGGAATTTGAAAATTTTGTAGAATCGGGCAGTGAATATAAGAAGAAAGCGTCTGTCATCGAGCGCAGCATGGTGGAGTTTGAGACGAAAACGGATTCTTTGAAAGATACGATGGGCGAGATTGCGGCAGCCATCAATACGATCGCCCATGCCATCGAGGAGGGAGTCAACGGTGTCGCAAACGCGGCGGACAGCACCCAGGAGCTGGTTTCCGATATGGACAATATTTCTAGGCGCATGGATGAGAATTTTGCGATTGCGGGAGACTTAAAGAAAGAGACCGCTATTTTCACTAAGTTATAGTGTGAAAAGTGCTTCATAAATTGGAAGGAGATTATAGGTTAGAATGAGTAAGATACGAACAAGATTTGCACCGAGCCCTACCGGCAGGATGCATGTGGGGAACCTGCGTTCCGCACTATATGAGTACTTGATTGCTAAACACGATGGCGGGGACTTTATGCTCCGCATCGAAGATACCGATCAGGAGCGATTGATGGAGGGAGCGGTCGATATCATACGCCGCACGATGACAAAAACTGGACTCTGTCATGACGAGGGACCGGATAAGGATGGAGGATACGGCCCTTATGTGCAGAGCGAGCGTGTGAAGACGGGTATCTATATGCAGTATGCCAAAGAGCTGATCGAGAAAGGAGAGGCATATTATTGTTTCTGCGATAAGGACCGCCTGGAATCTCTGCGCACCGAAGTGGTGGACGGCAAAGAGATCATGATCTATGATAAGCACTGTCTTGGCCTTAGCAAAGAGGAGGTCGAAGCCAGGCTTGCGGCGGGCACGCCGTTTGTCATCCGCCAGAATATACCGAACGAGGGGACTACAACCTTTCATGATGAGCTCTACGGAGATATCACGGTGGAGAACGCAGAGCTTGACGACATGATTCTCATCAAATCAGACGGCTATCCGACCTACAATTTTGCCAATGTGGTGGATGACCATACCATGCACATCACGCATGTTGTCCGGGGAAACGAATATCTGTCCTCCTCACCCAAGTACCAGAGACTCTATGACGCATTTGGCTGGCAGTCGCCGGTCTATATCCACTTGCCGCTGATTACCGACGAAAACCACAAAAAACTGTCCAAGAGAAGCGGCCACTCCTCTTTTGAAGATCTGTTGGAGCAGGGCTTTTTGGCCGAGGCCGTGGTCAATTATATCGCACTTCTTGGCTGGAGCCCGGAGGACAATCGCGAGATCTTTTCGCTCGAGGAGCTGGTACATGAATTTGATTATCACAGGATCAGCAAATCACCGGCAGTTTTTGATTATGGCAAGCTAAAGTGGATGAATGGGGAATACATCAAGGCAATGGATTTTGACGCCTTTTATGAGATGGCGGAGCCTTATCTGAAAGAGACCATTCACGGTGATCTCGACCTGAAAAAGATCGCGGCGATGGTTAAGACGCGCATCGAGGTATTTCCCGATATTGCCGATCACATTGATTTTTTTGCGGCACTGCCGGAGTATGAGACGTCTATGTACGCCCATAAGAAGATGAAAACGACGGAGGAGACTTCGCTCGCAGTGCTCTGTGATCTGCTGCCGCTTTTAGAGGCGCAGGAGGATTACAGCAATGACGCGCTCTATGCGCTCCTTGGCAGCTATGTGCAAGAGAAAGGGGTGAAGAACGGCTATGTCATGTGGCCGGTGCGCACCGCGGTGTCCGGAAAGCAGATGACGCCGGGAGGAGCCACGGAATTGATGGAGATTTTGGGCAAGGAAGAGTCCCTTGAGCGGATCAGAAAAGGCATATCTCTCTTACAAAAGGACGAAACATAATGGATTTGAATGATTCACAACAGCAGGCCATCCGGCATAAGGATGGCCCTATGCTGGTCTTGGCAGGGCCAGGTTCCGGCAAAACCACTGTCATTACGGAGCGGACGCGCACTCTGATCGCTGATTATGGGATTGCACCGCAACACATTCTGGTGATTACGTTTACTAAGGCGGCGGCGCAGGAAATGAAGCAGCGCTTTATGCACCGTATGCAGGGCAGAGCGGGGCAGGTTACTTTTGGCACTTTCCATGCGGTCTATTTTTCTGTTTTAAAACAGGCATATCATTATACCGCGGACAATATTATCCGTGAGGAGCAAAAATATCAGTTTTTGCGGGAGATCATCAGCAAATATCGGCTGGAATACGAAGATGAAAATGAATTTATTACGGCAGTCTTAGGAGAGATCAGTATGGTAAAAAATACCGGTGTGGAGATTGCCAATTACTATGCGAAAAACTGTGCGGAACACACGTTTCGTAAGATTTTTCTGGAATATCAGGAATATCTTTACCGCGGCAGATGGATCGATTTTGATGACATGCTCGTCTATACCTATGAATTGTTTCGCGAGAGAAAAGATATTTTGCAGGGATGGCAGCGCAGATTCCGGTATATTTTGATCGATGAGTTTCAGGATATTAACAAGGTGCAGTTCGACGTGATTAAGCTTTTGGCGGGCGAGTCCCAAAATTTGTTTGTCGTCGGTGATGATGACCAGTCGATCTATCGGTTTCGCGGCGCAAAGCCGGAGATCATGCTGCGGTTTCGCGAGAGCTTTCCCGATGCGGCGCAGGTGCTCTTAGACACCAATTATCGTTCGAGTGCGCAGATTGTGGCCGCTGCGATGCGCCTGATCGGCTGTAACAGGGCGCGCTACGACAAGGCTATTGTGGCGGCCAGGCCGCCGGGAGAGCCGGTGGAATACGAGACATTTCCCGACCAGAAAAAACAAAATCTGCGCATCATAAGAGACATGCAGGAAGTGACGGAGCGGGGAGGCGCTTTTTCGGATTTTGCGATTTTGTTCCGCACCAATACACAGCCGCGGTTGTTGATGGAACAACTGCTCGAGTATAATATTCCGTTCCGCACCAAAGACAATATTCCCAATCTCTACGAACACTGGATTGCCAGAGATCTCTTTGCCTATCTGCGCATTGCAAAAGGCAGCCGGGCCAGAGGAGATTTTTTGCAGATTATCAACCGGCCGAAGCGTTATATCAGCCGCAGTGCGCTGGATTCGGATACGGTGAGTTTGGATGTGCTGGAGTGGTATTATGACGAGCAGCCGTGGATGCGCCGGCGTGTAGAACAGCTTTCGCAGGATATCAAGCGGCTGGCACATTTAAGCCCGTTTGCGGCAGTCCAATATATCCGCAAAGGCATCGGCTATGACGAGTTTTGTGAGGAGTATGCAGATTACCGCCGCATCAAAGTGGACGATCTGTACGAAGTGCTGGAGGAACTGGCGGAGAGTGCAAAAGCGTACCGGACTTTTGAGGCGTGGTTTGCCCATATAGAGGCTTACGCCAAGGAGCTCGAGCAGATGCGCCTTACGATGGCCGAAGACAGTAACAGTGTTTTGCTGGCGACACTGCACAGCGCCAAGGGGCTGGAATTTGAGCATGTCTACATTGTGGATATCAATGAGGGCGTTATGCCTTACAAAAAGGCTGTTTTGGAGCAGGAACTTGAGGAGGAGCGCCGCATGTTTTATGTCGGCATGACGCGCGCCAAAAAAAATCTGCATCTTTTTTCAGTCAGACAGCTGAATCACAAAGATGCAGAGGTTTCAAGATTTATCAGAGAAGCGAGAGGGGAGAACGGATAGATCAGTTGTCTAAAAGTTCTTCGATATCGGCTTCTTCTAAGAGTTCATCGAAGCGGGCAGCAACTTTTTCGTACTCTTCATCATTGTCAATGTTGTCGAGTTCGGGATTGCCGTCGTCATCCTCGGAGTAGCGGTAGAGATAGACATCACCGTCTTCGTTCGGTTCTCCTGCTTCATCGAGAGGCAGCAGGGCAATATAGTCTTGTCCGTTCACACCAAAGATCGTCAATATAGCGCAATCTACCTGAGTACCGTCGTCCAAATCCAACGTAACAACGATGTCTTCTTCTTCGTTTATATTTGTGTTATCTGGCATAGTAGATCTCCTTTACATTATTTGTCTCTATTTTAGCATAAACTTTTCCAAAAGAACAGAGATTTTTGCTATTTTACTAGGAATATAGTAACAATTGAACAGCAGAACGGCAAAAAGAGCTATACAAAGAACCGCCGAAAATGTATAATGTTAGCAGATATATTGTTACTTTTCACATGCTAGGAACGTGCATTAGCTGCGCGTTGTGTGAAAAGATGATTGGGGAGTGAGGTGCGATTTTGCAAAACGCACATGAAATATCACTCCGAAGTGTTGCTATGAGGGCTCCTGGGTCGTGATAGTAACGGTATGTTTGGTTTGCAGGAAGAGATAAAGGTGGAAGACAGCATGGGATATACTTTAAAAGAAGGAAACTACGAAAAACTCGGCGTGCAGATAGACAAAAATGCGCTGGTTTTTACCTTTGAAGGTGAAAAAGAGGACGAATGTGCAATACTTTTGTATGGGAAGGACCACAAGCTCGCGGAGAGACTGGTGGTTCCGGCGGAGTATTGTATGGGGTCTGTGCGCTCTGTGCGTATCGAGGGGCTTTCTGCCAAAAATCTAATGTACAATTACGAGATCAACGGGGAAGTGCACACGGATGTCTATGCCAGGCGCATTATAGGCAGAGAAAAGTGGCATGATTTAAACCGGGAGAACTATCATTATCACATCTATGGGGGGTGTCTGACGGAGGATTTTGACTGGTCCGGTGACAGCAGGCCGCAAGTGCCGAAAGGAGAGATGTTGATTTATAAGCTCCATGTGCGGTCGTTTTCCATGGATGCGGGATTACAGGGAAAGATTCGGGGCACTTTTGCAGCGGTAAAACGCAAGATACCCTATTTAAAATCATTGGGGGTTACTACGGTAGAGTTTATGCCAATTTACGAGTTCGAGGAATTGGTATTTGCGAGAGCGCCGCAGCTGCCGCCCAATATTCAGTGGAAAGAAAAAAAGGGAGATATGATTCTGCCGCCGAAAGAGCAGGAAGTGGAACGCGTCAACTGCTGGGGTTATGTACCGGGGAACTATTTTGCGGTAAAGGCTTCTTACAGCAGTACGGATAATCCCTCTTTTGAATGGAAAGAACTGATTCTAGAACTGCACAAAAACGGCATGGAATGTATTATGGAGATGTATTTTGAGGAAAATATGAATCAAAATATTATTCTCGATGCCCTGCGCTTTTGGGTCAGGGAATATCATATAGACGGGTTTCATCTGATGGGAGCCTCCATTCCGGTGACGGCAGCCGCGCAGGATATCTTTTTGAGCAGGACGAAATTGTTCTCCTGCGGCTTTGAATCTATGCTTTTAGAGCGAAAAGGCGCATTTACGCGCTTGTTTGTATATAAAGATGAGTACCAATATCCGGTGCGCAGAGCGCTCAATCATATTTCGGCGGACATGAATCAGTTTTTATGTCAGCAGAGAAAACAGCATGAAGCACAAGGGTTTGTCAACTATATTGCCAGCAATAACGGATTCACGCTGTATGATCTTTTTGCCTACCAGGATAAACATAACGAGGCGAACGGGGAGAACAACCGGGACGGGAGCGATTGGAATTTCAGCAGCAATTGCGGCTGTGAGGGAAGAAGCGGCAGAAAGGCAGTCAATGAACTGCGCAGGCGCCAGCTCCTAAATGCTCTCGTGATTCTTATGATGGGGCAGGGGGTTCCACTTCTGATGGCAGGGGATGAGTTTGGCAATTCCCAGGGGGGAAATAATAACGCATACTGTCAGGATAACCGCACCGGCTGGCTGAATTGGAAGAAAGGGGAAAAGTTCTCCTGGCTGACGCAGGCTGTGAGAAAGCTGGCAGAGTTTCGCTGCGCACACCCGATCATTTGCAGGGAGACGCCGATGCAGATGCGGGATGATGAGCACAGGGGATTTCCTGACCTGTCCTATCACAGCTCACATCCTTGGGTGTCAGCGGTCTCCGCGGCAAAAGAGGCGGTTGGGCTTATGTATTACGGGTGCTATGGAGATGATCTGCCAGAAGATTTTGTCTATATTGCATATAACTTCCATAATGGTATGGAAATGCTGGCGCTGCCCAAGCTGCCGGAAAAAAAGTGCTGGTATCTTGTGATTGACACCGCCCGGGGAAAAGATGCTTTTTTGGAGGCGCCGGAGCGTGTGCAAAACCAATATCAGATACAGGTCGATCCTCAGTCTATCGCTATATTGACGGGCAGGAGTGCAAAGAAGGGCGCTTGGGGCGGTAAAACTTCTGAGAAACGGAAAGGGAGAGCGGTCTAATGAAAATAAAGGAACATCTTTTGACGATTACCAGCCATAAAAAGCTGGTTATGCAGGGCTGTTTTCGTGTGGGGCTTTACCGGCAGGGGCTTATGCATGATTTGTCAAAATATTCGCCGGCGGAATTTTTGGTCGGCTGCAAATATTATCGGGGTACGATGAGCCCGAATAATGCGGAGCGCGCGGCGGTAGGCTATTCCTCCGCGTGGCTTCACCATAAGGGACGCAACCGGCATCATCTGGAATACTGGATTGATTACGGTGTTCCTAGGCAGGTAGATGGCAAATTAGAACATGCCGGCATGTGCGGTATGAAGATGCCGGTCAAGTATGTGGTGGAGATGTTGATTGACCGTATGTCCGCGTCCAAGATCTACCAAAAAGAGCGGTATACAGACAGCAGTCCGTTAGAATACTATAAAAAAGGCTGCGATCATTATATTATGCATGAGGACACCAGGGCGTTGCTGGAGCTGTTGCTCACCATGCTTGCAAGGCGCGGCGAGGAGGCAACGTTTCAGTTTATCCGCAGACGTCTTCTGCGCGGTACGGTGCCCTATAATAAAAGACGTCTCGACCATGTAAGGGAGAAGATTGAAAGCGGAAGCGCGTCCGTTTAAAAAGGCGGCTGCGCGGGAAAAGGAGATAGAAGAAATGATAGGCGATAAAAAAGTATTATACAGCGGTATGCAGGCGACAGGGACATTGACACTCGGCAATTATCTGGGAGCGTTAAAAAACTGGGTAGAGCTCTCCGATGACGACGCGTATGAGCGCTTTTACGGTGTCATGGATTTACATTCCCTGACACTGCGCCAGAATCCGGCGGAGTTTCGCAAAAATGCCAGAAATCTATATGCGCTCTATGTGGCGGCCGGTTTAGACCCGGAGAAAAACTGCATCTATTTTCAGTCACATGTTTCGGCGCATGCAGAGCTTGGCTGGATACTGGATTGTTTTACCTATATGGGCGAGCTCAACCGTATGACACAGTTTAAAGACAAGGCAGCAAAACATGCGGACAATATCAATGCCGGGCTCTACACATACCCGGTCCTGATGGCAGCCGATATCCTGCTCTATCAGACGGATGTGGTGCCGGTGGGCATAGACCAGAGGCAGCACTTGGAGATCTGCCGGGACATTGCCCTGCGTTTTAACAATATTTATGGGGACGTTTTTACGATACCAGAGGCATATATCGGAAAGGCCGGAGCTAAGATCATGAGTTTGCAGGAGCCGGAACGCAAGATGTCCAAATCCGATGAGAACGCAAACGCGACGATCTATCTGTTGGATGATGTGGATACTGTCTTGCGCAAATTTAAGCGCGCGGTGACGGATTCCGAGAGCGAGGTGCGCTATGACGCACAAACAAAGCCTGGCATCAGCAATCTGATTGACATTTATGGCGCAGTCACCGGAAAAACCAGGGAGGAGACAGAGCGCGAGTTTGCCGGTAAGGGCTACGGTGACTTTAAACTGGCCGTGGGGGAGGCAGTTGCCGCCAGATTAAGACCTTTGCAAAAGCGTTATCAGGAGCTTGTCGCCGACAAGAGTTATATTGATTCGTGCATCAAAGAAAATGACGGGAAAGCACAGTACTTTGCTGGTAAGACACTGCGCAAAGTGCAAAAGAAGGTGGGCTTGACCGAGAGAATAAGGTAGAAAAAAAAGCTGGAAAAGCACAGAAAGCTTGTATTTTACATAGAATGGATGTAACAAAGCTTTAAAGGTGCGTTCTTGAAAACTTTTTTATCTCCACTTACGCCAGAACAGGAAAATGATTGTTTAAATAAAATGAAAAAAGGCGACCTTGAAGCAAAAAATGATCTGATACTTCACAATATGCGCCTTGTGGCGCATATCGCCAAAAAGTACCAAAATTCCGACGAGGAAATGGAAGATCTGATCTCCATTGGGACCATCGGCCTTATCAAGGCGATCGGCACTTACAAAGAAGGACACGGAAGCCGACTTGCCACATACGCAGCCAGGTGTATCGACAATGAGCTGCTGATGTACTTTCGGGCGAGGCGCAAAATCTCCAAAGAGGTATCGCTTTATGAACCGATCGGTACGGATAAGGAAGGAAATCAGGTCAATCTGCTGGAGGTGGTGGTAAACGACGAGCCCGACGTGCTCGAGCATATGGAGCTGGCAGGACAGATTAAGTTGCTGCGCGAGATGTTGGCCGATACGCTCAACCAGAGGGAAACCTATGTTATTGTCCACCGCTACGGACTTTGCGGATACGAGCCGATGACGCAGCGTGAGATCGCCATGGAAGTAGGGATATCCCGCTCCTATGTGTCGAGGATTGAGAAAAAGGCGCTGGGAAAATTAAAAAAAATTTTTGAAGAATAGTTGTTTCCTGTCATGCATGTATGGTATAATATTGGTGGCGACGTAGGTGGGTCGCCGCCTCTATTGACAGTGCAGCCTAGGAGCCAAATGTTTGCAGGACAGGTGTTAATCATCATCCAATCTTTTTAGTTCTATAAAATCTAGACCAATCTTTTGTGTTTTCCATTAAAGTGTTATATGTGTTTTTTCTTAATAGTTTTCTAGTATATTGCCTATGTGTTTTGCGATTATATTTCTTATCTGTTTTCTATTTCAAAATAAATCCATTTTTCCCAATATCAATGTAAATTAAAATGTGTGCAAAAAGGAATGGAATATTTTAATTCCAGCCGTAATAAATAAGGAGAGAGAGATTGTATAGTGTTGTTTCAACAGCTATTATTCACGGGATCGAGAGTATTCCCGTTTATGTGGAGGCAGATGTCAGCGACGGACTGCCGGTGTTTGAAATGGTGGGGTTTCTGGCTGCTGAGGTAAAAGAGTCTAAGGAGAGGGTGCGCACTGCTCTGCGCAATGCAGGATATGTGCTGCCAGCCAAACGTATCACGGTGAATTTTTCGCCCGCCAATATCCGTAAAAGCGGTTCCGGTTTTGATATACCGATCGCCGTGGCGATTTTGGCGGCGATGGGAGTGGTAGCGCCGCAGTCCCTTATTGGAACTTTTTTGATAGGAGAAATGGGATTAAACGGAAAGACGCAGCCGGTGTCCGGTATTTTGCCGATGGTGGCGGAGGCCAAGCGGCAGGGAATCGTCCGCTGTATTGTGCCGTCGGAGAACGTGCGGGAGGCAAGATTGGTGTCCGGCATCGAGAGCTTGGCGGCCGACAGTCTCGGCGCGGTAATTGCTATCCTGCGCGGGGAGCCCGGTGCAGGATGCGAGCCGCCTATTAATATAGAAGAGACGTGCGAGGCGCACAAGCTCGACTTTTCGGATATTCATGGCCAGAAATTGCTAAAACGCGCCTGTGAGGTGGCGGTGAGCGGTATGCATAATCTTTTGATGATGGGTCCGCCGGGAGCTGGCAAGACCATGATCGCCGCGCGGATTCCCACAATCATGCCGCCGCTTACCGCGGACGAACAGATGCAGCTTTCAAAGATTTACAGCGTCAGCGGCCTCTTTTGCAGACGGGGACACCTGATGCAGGAGCGGCCATTTCGGGCGCCGCATCACACGGTCACCGTGCAGGGGTTATCCGGGGGCGGCGTGGTGCCAAAGCCAGGTGAGATCTCATTGGCGCACAAAGGGATATTATTTCTCGATGAACTGGCTGAATTTCAAAAAAATACACTTGATGTGCTGCGGCAGCCGATGGAGGAAAAGATGGTGCACCTGGTGCGCCTGCACGGCAGTTATGACTTTCCGGCGGATTTTATGCTGGTGGCGGCGATGAACCCGTGCAAGTGCGGGTATTATCCCGATATGCAGCGATGCCGTTGCAGTGCGCAGTCGGTGAGCCGTTATATCGGAAAAATCAGTAAGCCGCTGTTAGATCGGATCGATATCTGTGTGGAGGCGCCGCAGCTGTTATTTAGGGAATTAAACGATACGCAGGCGGAAGAGACGTCAAAGGAGATTCGCAGGCGGGTATTGGAGACGCAGCAGATGCAGAGAGAGCGCTACCGCGGAGAAGATTTTTCTTATAACAGTCAGATTACGGGCGTCAAAGTGAAAGAATACTGTTGTCTTTCCCGAAAACAGGAGACCTATATGGGAGAAATCTACCAGAGGTTCAACCTTACGGCGCGGTCCTATCATAAAGTGCTGAAAGTGGCCCGCACGCTGGCAGATCTGGAACAGTGCAAGGATATTTCCATGGCGCACCTTAATGAAGCGGTCTGCTACCGGAGTGTGGACAGACAGTTCTGGGAGGCGGTCAGAGATTGATATGGCGGCGTATACATGAATGCTACTATAAGTTAAAGTGAAACATTAAAGTGAAGCGAAAGACAGGAAACATGCCGCATGTGCGGCGGAATGAGAGGGAAGATGAACTATGCATATTGGCTGACAACGATTCCCGGCATCGGCAATCAAAGGATACTGCGGCTGCTGGCGATTGCGGGCAGTGCAAGGGAAGTGTATGATTTATCCAAAAAGCAGTTAGAAAAAACGCATCTTTTTCAGCCGGAAGAGGTCGAACGCATCTTTGCCAGCAAACATGGGGATCACGAGCAGGAGTATCAAAAGCTGATCGAGAGTGGAATGTACGTCTGTTCGATGGAGGAGGAGGCGTATCCACAGAGGCTGCGCCGCATTGCCAATCCCCCGTTTGTTCTTTTCGGCAGGGGAAAGCCATTTCTTGCAGAGGAAAAGACGGTTGCCATCGTGGGAGCCAGGCAGTGTTCGGAGTACGGCTATGCAGTTGCTAAAGAACTCGGCGGCGCGCTGGCCGCCTGCGGCGCTGTGGTCGTGAGCGGTATGGCTCGAGGCATTGATTCCGGCGGGCAGTGGGGAGCGCTTAAGGCGGGAGGGATTACCTATGCGGTGTTAGGCTGCGGCGCCGATGTCTGTTATCCGGCCACCAGCAGGAATCTCTATCAGGCGATCTTAGAAAAGGGGGGCGGCATTTTGTCGGAATATCCGCCGGGCACGGAGCCGCGCTCCGGCCAGTTCCCGCTTAGAAACCGCATTATCGCCGGGCTTTCTGATGTGGTGATCGTGGTGGAGGCGAGAAAAAAGAGCGGTTCTTTGATTACAGTGGATATGGCGTTAGAGCAGGGAAAAGACGTCTATGCGGTTCCAGGCAGGATACATGACGCGCTCAGCGAGGGATGCAATTATTTAATTTCCCAGGGGGCAGGAATTATTTTTGATGTGGAATTATTGGCGAAAGACCTGAACTTGTCGCCAGTTTCCGACTCACATACAAAAAATATTAAAAAATTTTCTCTTGAAAAAGAAGAAAGCTTGGTGTATAGTTGTCTGGATTTACAACCGAAAAGTCTGGAAGAACTTCTAGAGAAAACACAGTATACCATGCAGCAGTTGGCAGTTGTGCTGGATGGTCTCATACAAAAAGAGCTGATTGCAGAAAATTTTAAAAATTATTATGTAAAAAGATTATAATTTGCTGCGGTTAAAAGGAGTGGGAGATGGCAAAATATCTTGTGATTGTGGAGTCACCCGCAAAGGTGAAGACAATTAAAAAGTTTTTGGGGAAAAATTATGAGGTGGTTGCCTCAAACGGGCATGTCAGAGATCTGCCGAAGAGTCAGATGGGGATTGACTTCGAGCATGATTTTGAGCCCAAATATATCACAATCCGGGGGAAAGGGGACATACTGGCGAAGCTTCGCAAGGAAGTAAAGAAAGCGGACAAAGTGTATCTCGCAACGGACCCGGACCGCGAAGGGGAAGCGATCTCCTGGCATTTGAGTCAGGCGCTCAAACTGACGGACAAAAATATGCGGCGCATCACGTTTAACGAGATCACAAAGAGCGCAGTGAAAGCATCATTAAAAGAGCCGCGCGCGATTGATATGAATATGGTGGACGCCCAGCAGACGAGGCGTATCTTGGACCGCATGGTGGGGTATCAGATCAGCCCGGTACTCTGGGCCAAGGTAAAGAGGGGCTTAAGCGCCGGCAGAGTCCAGTCTGTAGCGCTTCGCATCATCTGCGACAGAGAGGAGGAGATCAATGCCTTTATCCCCGAAGAATACTGGACCCTTGAGGCAAAGCTCTCGGTCAAGGGAGAGAAAAAGCAGCTTCTGGCGAAGCTGCAGGGGACTGAGCAGGGAAAACTTACCATTTCCTCCCGGGAGGAGATGGAGCAGGTACTCAAGGCGTTAGAATGCGAAACATTTCATGTGTTGGAGGTAAAAAAGGGGGAGCGCACGAAGAGGGCGCCGCTTCCCTTTACTACCAGCACCTTACAGCAGGAGGCGTCCAAAGCGCTCAATTTTCCGCTGGCGAAGACGATGCGTATCGCGCAGCAGCTGTACGAGGGGATAGATGTCAAGGGCGAGGGGACGGTAGGACTCATCACCTACTTAAGAACGGATTCCGTGCGCGTCTCCGAGGAGGCGGATGTACTGGCGAGGGAATATATTTCCGGCGCATATGGCGAGCGCTATACGGCGGATGCGCCGGCGCAGAAAAAAAACGGGGCAAAGATTCAGGACGCGCACGAGGCGATACGCCCGTCGGATATTGCCAGGACGCCTGCGGCAGTGAAAGAATCGCTTTCCAGAGATCAGTTCCGTTTATATCAGCTGATATGGAAACGTTTTGTGGCGAGCCGCATGTCGTCTGCGGTCTATGAGACGACCAATGTGAAAATCGGGGCGGGTATTTACCGCTTTTCCGTCTCGGCTTCCCGGATATCATTTGACGGATTCATGTCTGTGTATACCAGTGAGGAGGACGAGAAGGGAGATTCCAATGTATTTTTAAAGAGTATTGACGAGAACACCGTGCTCGCCAAAGAGGCTTTGGAGGAAAAACAGCATTTTACCCAGCCGCCTGCGCATTTTACGGAGGCTTCTCTGGTAAAAGCTTTGGAGGAGCTTGGAATTGGACGTCCGAGCACCTATTCGCCGACGATTACGACAATTCTTGGCAGGCGATACATCGTGAAAGAGGCAAAAAACCTCTATGTCACCGAGCTCGGCGAGGTGGTAAACCAGATCATGAAAGAGTCGTTTCCGTCGATCGTTGACGAAAACTTTACCGCCAATATGGAATCCCTTTTGGACAGTGTGGGGGATGGCGATGTTCCCTGGAAGACAGTTGTCCGCAACTTTTATCCAGATTTAGACGAGGCCGTAAAGGCGGCGGAAAAAGATTTGGAAAAGGTCAAAATAGAGGACGAAGTGACGGACGTGATCTGCGATCTGTGTGGACGCAATATGGTAGTCAAATACGGACCGCATGGTAAGTTTTTGGCCTGTCCGGGGTTTCCGGAATGTCGCAACACCAAACCTTATCTGGAAAAAATCGGCGTTGCCTGTCCTAAGTGTGGGAAAGAGGTGGTGCTTAGAAAAACGAAAAAAGGCAGGAAATATTTTGGCTGTGAGGACAATCCCGACTGCGATTTTATGAGCTGGGCAAGACCTGTCAGTGATCAATGTCCTAGGTGCGGCGGTTATATGGTGGTCAAAGGAAACAAAATTGCCTGCGCAAACGAACAATGTGGCTACCTGGCCGAAAACAAGGAAAAAGACGCCAACGGCGATCGTGAAGGTATCTGAACTGTTTTGCACAATAATTAGAAATATTGCAAAAATAACGGTTATATGTTGAATTATCAGAATAAATGTGTTAGAGTAGATACCAGCACAGAAACTTGTTTGCAAAGCGGGAGGAATTGACATGAGTGTTCAATTATTAGATAAGACAAGAAAGATCAACAAACTGCTCCACAACAACAGCTCTTCCAAAGTGATATTCAACGATATCTGTGATGTGTTAAAGGACATCCTTTCCTCCAATATCTTGGTGATCAGCAAGAAAGGCAAAGTGCTTGGGACCGGTCTGGCTGCGGGTATCGAAGAGATCGGTGAACTGATCGTGGATGAAGTCGGAGGGTTTATTGATCCGCTGTTAAACGAACGACTGCTGGGCATACTTTCCACAAAAGAGAACGTCAACCTTGAAACCCTTGGTTTTATGGATGGGGTAAAGTCTTATACTGCCATTATCACACCGATTGATATTGCAGGCGAGAGACTGGGCACCCTGTTTGTCTACCGCAGGGAACAGCCGTATGATATCGACGATATCATTTTGAGCGAATATGGCACTACCGTTGTCGGACTGGAGATGATGCGCTCTGTCAACGAGGAAAACGCCGAGGAGACGCGCAAGATTCAGATTGTAAAATCTGCAATCAGCACACTGTCCTTCTCGGAATTGGAAGCGATTACTCATATTTTTGACGAGATGGACGGCAAAGAGGGAATTCTTGTGGCGAGCAAAATTGCAGACAGGGTGGGAATCACGCGCTCTGTGATTGTCAATGCGCTGCGCAAATTTGAGAGTGCCGGCGTCATCGAGTCACGCTCTTCCGGCATGAAAGGCACCTATATAAAAGTCCTCAACGATGTGGTCTTTGAGGAGCTTGAAAAAATAAAAAACGAGAATCCGAATCACTGAGGATAAAACGCAAAATACCATAGATTATCAGAGAAACTGGAATCCATGGTATTTTTTTGCAGAAATTGGTAGAAAAAGCTAATATCTTGTGGATAATGTCACAAAAAAATACAATATGATGTAAAAAACGACAAAAAAACTCTTGTGTTTTTGAAAATATCTTTTATAATAAAGTAAGGTATTACTGTGAAGAAAGGGGCTAAAAGATGTTTACAACGAACGGGTTTGATTATATCAATGTGTTGGATAAAGCGGCCGATGCGAGCTGGCTTAGAAAAGAGATCATCAACAACAATATTTCCAACTATGATACACCAGGGTATAAGCGGCAGGACATAGATTTTCAGAGTGTGTTAAAGCGGGAGATGGGCGCTTCTAAGTATGAGTCATTGGATAAAAAAGTCCGTGGGCTCAATACGCACCTTGGCGATCTTTCACCTGAGGTCTATGATGACGCCGCTTTCTTTTCTTATCGTCTGGATAAAAATAATGTAGATATTGACACGGAGCAGGTGGAGTCGGCTTCCGAGGAATTGCGATACGAACTTCTCACCTCTTCCATCAACTCGGAGTTCCAAAGAATACAGGCGGCAATCAAGTAATCAGTTCGGTATATAGGCAGTTTTTTTTCAGTTGGGACAGTTTTTCTAAGGAGGATGACAGTATATGGGATTATTTCAGGGCTTTAACATCAGCGCCAGCGGTATGACGGCAGAGCGTTTCCGCATCGACACGATTGCGCAGAACATTGCCAACATCAATACGACGCGGACGGAGAACGGTGAGCCGTACCGCCGCAAGATCGTTACGTTTGAGGAAAAGCAGGTGACACCGTTTAGTACATATTATTCCACTTCCAGGGAACGTCTGGTTGGGAACGGCGTGAAGGTTTCCTCTGTGAGAAGTGACATGGAGACGGATTTCATTATGGATTATGACCCGGCACATCCCGATGCGGACGAGAACGGTTATGTGCATTATCCAAATGTCAATACCGTGACCGAGATGACCAATCTAATCGATGCCACAAGGGCTTATGAAGCCAACACCACGGCCTTTAATTCGTCAAAGAGCATGGTGCAGGCTGCTTTGAAGATCGGCTCATAAGCGATTGCTGACACATAAGGCGTACATTTAATTATTCAATGAGTATAAGGAGTAGTCAAGAGATGGATGTTTCAATGTTGACCGGCATTACGCCGGATTATATGACGATTGTTTCAGAGAATACGCTGCTTGGCAGCGGTAAGGCCGCGGGGGATGATTTTGCGACGGTACTGTCCGCTGCGATGGATTTGGTCGGCGAGACCAACACGCTGCAGAATCAGGCACAGGCCGCAGAGATGCAGTTTGCGCTGGGGCTGGCGGACAATCCGCATGACATGCAGATTGCGGCATCTAAGGCATTGAGCGCTGTTCAGTACACGACGGCTGTCAAAGACAAGATATTGGAAGCTTACAGAGAATTGATGAATATGCAGATTTAAGGATGGGAGTAATCGAAAATGCCGGAACAATTACAGAATATCCTGACCAAAGTGCAGGATTGGTGGAAGAAGTATAATACAAAACAAAAGACACTGCTCATCAGTATTGCTGCGGTTATTTTGTTGGCATTGGGAATACTCGCCTTTGTAGTCAGCAGACCGCATATGGAAGTGCTGGTGGAGTGTACCTCCACAGCAGAAGCAGGAAAAGTAAAAGAGATTTTGGACGGAGATAATTCGGTCAAATACAAGCTGTCGCAGGACGGGCTGATTTTTTATGTAGACAGAGATGATATCGCTACGGCGTCGATTCTGCTTGGAACCAATGATATCCCGACCAAAGGATTTGATTTGGAGAGCGTTTTTGCAGGAGGTTTCAGCTCCACCGAGGCCGACAAGACAAAGCGCTACAAGGATTATTTGCAGGTGTATTTTGCAGAACAGCTGATGTCGCTTTCAAACGTTGAGTATGCGTCCGTTACGGTGGATTTGCCCAATGATGACGGGACAATCCTGGCGCGGGAGGAAGAAGCCCATGCGGCCGTAATCCTGACGTTAAACGAGGAGATGGACGATGAGAAAGCAGTGGGCATCGCGCAGTACATCGCAACGCAGGTCGGCAATAAAACGACGGACAACATATTGATCTTGGATTCCAATTCCAACGTCCTGTTTTCAGGGGGGGATTCGTCCACTTCTGTGGGGGCTGCAAGCAGCCAGCTTTCTTACCGGGCCAAGTCAGAGAACCGCATCAAGAGTGAAGTCAAAGATGTTATGGTAGGTTCCTCGCTGTTTGACCATGTGGAAGTCGGCATAAAACTGGATATGGATTTTGATTCCGTGCGGACGACCACAAGAGAATATTACGCGCCGGACGGGCAGACTAACGGCATGATCGGTGAGCAGAGCCAGTATGAGGCGGACAGCACTGGTACATATGCGGGCGTGCCCGGAACGGATACCAATGATGACACCGCTTATATGTTAGAGGATGGCCAGATTACCTCTTCGACGATTACCGATACTTCAACCAGGTATCAGAACAACGAGCAGGTGACCGACCGGCAGTCGGCTGTGGGCAAGATCAATTACGAAACGTCGTCTGTTTCCTTAGTGGCGACTAATTATGTGATACACAGTGAAGACGCGCTTCGGGCAGCCGGTGCGCTCGATGGTATGACTTTTGAAGAATATATCGCAGCAAACAGTGCGCCGGAGCAGGTGGAAGTAGACCAAAGCTATTATACGATGGTTGCCAATGCCACAGGTTTCCCGGTGGAGAATATCTCGATCATCGCGCAGAACGAACCGATATTCCAGGCATCCACCGGCGGACGTGGACTGTCCGATTACCTGCAGATTATTCTTGTAGTATTGATATTCCTGCTCTTGGGATATGTGGTATTCCGCAGTACCAGGAAAGAGAAGGAGGCCGAGGAGGCCGAGGCGGAGCTTTCTGTTGAGAGCTTGTTAGAATCCACCAAGGAATCAGAAGATAGCTTGGAGGATATTGGATTTACAGAGAAATCAGAGACCAGGCTTCTGATTGAGAAGTTTGTAGAAGAAAATCCGGAAGCCGCAGCGGCACTACTGCGTAACTGGCTGAATGAGGAGTGGGAATAGAGTATGGCAACAGATGGATTAAATGGGGTACAGAAAGCGGCCGTTTTATTGATTGCATTGGGACCGGAGCGTTCAGCCGATGTGTTTAAGCACTTAAAAGAAGATGAAATTGAAGAGCTGACGTTAGAGATTGCCAATACCAGGAGTATATCGCCGCAGATTAAAGAAGATGTGTTAGAGGAATTTTATCAGGTCTGTCTTGCACAGCAATATATTGCAGAGGGCGGTATCGGATACGCCAAGGAGTTGCTTGACAAGGCGTTAGGAGCAGACAAAGCGCAGGAGGTTATCACGAAACTTACCGCCTCCCTGCAGGTGCGGCCGTTTGAGTTTGTCAGAAAGACAGATCCGAGTCAGCTGCTTAACTTCATACAGGATGAGCACCCGCAGACAATCGCAATGATTTTGTCTTACCTTACCTCGGCACAGGCTGCCATGGTGATCGGCGCTCTGCCGCCGGAAAAACAGGCGGATGTCGCTAAGCGTATTGCCATGATGGACCGCACCTCGCCGGATGTCATCAAAGAAGTGGAGAAAGTGTTGGAGAGAAAGCTGGCATCCTTAGTCAATCAGGATTACACGATCGTCGGCGGTGTGGATGCGATTGTCAACATCTTAAATACCGTAGACCGTTCTACCGAAAAACATATTATGGAATCTCTTGAGATTGAAGAGCCGGAATTGGCAGACGAGATCCGCAAGAAGATGTTCGTGTTCGAGGA
>CAJTYI010000038.1 GCA_910584215.1 uncultured Roseburia sp.
TTCCCGAGTGGCCAAAGGGGACAGACTGTAAATCTGCTGCAAATTGCTTCGGTGGTTCGAATCCACCTCTGCCCATTATTCTATTTTTATTAAAAAATAGAATAAATAATTTCATAGCGCGGGATGGAGCAGTCTGGAAGCTCGTCGGGCTCATAACCCGAAGGTCACAGGTTCAAATCCTGTTCCCGCAACTTTTTTTGCCCAGTTAGCTCAGTTGGTAGAGCAGAGGACTGAAAATCCTCGTGTCTCTGGTTCGATTCCGGAACTGGGCATTATTAGTGAAATACCTTGTGAATACTATGTTGATGGTGTTTACAAGGTTTTTTGCATTTTTTATCGCTTACATTGTAGTTATGGTTTAAATATCAATGGTAACCTGTTCACTTCCGAATCATTCTTGAGGGTGCTGAAACAACCAATGTTCCAATGTTGGTAAATAATAAATTTTAGATTCAATTTTTTCCAAAATACCCCTTGACAGTGAAAAATAGCTTGTGCTATCATATATGGTGCACTATTGTGGTGCACTAGACTTATCGCGTCCTTTTTTTGGAAACATATGTACGGTAGGAGGGCGGGAAAAAGCCTAAATGTTGATTAGAAAACGAGAGGTGAAACGTCAATGGAGAAAAACAGAATACGTCCGGTGAAAGCTGGCAAAGGCATGCGTATGAGCTACTCGCGACAGAAAGAGGTATTGAGGATGCCAAATCTGATTGAAGTCCAGAAAGACTCCTATCAGTGGTTCTTAAAAGAAGGACTCAAAGAGGCATTGGACGATATCTCTCCGATTGCTGATTACAGTGGTCATCTGAGTCTGGAGTTCGTTGATTTCACATTATGCGAGCATGATGTAAAATATACGATTCCGGAATGTAAAGAGCGGGATGCAACCTATGCGGCGCCTTTGAAAGTAAAAGTAAGGCTTCATAATAAAGAAACAGACGAGATTAACGAACATGAAATCTTCATGGGTGATCTTCCGTTGATGACTGAGACGGGTACTTTCGTAATCAACGGTGCAGAGCGAGTAATTGTCAGCCAGCTGGTGCGTTCTCCCGGTATCTATTATGGTATCGCGCATGATAAAGTGGGAAAACAGCTGTATTCCTGCACCGTAATTCCAAACCGCGGCGCGTGGTTAGAATATGAGACAGACTCCAATGACGTTTTCTATGTTCGTGTAGATAGAACCAGAAAAGTGCCGATTACCGTACTGATTCGTGCACTTGGTGTAGGCAGCAACCAGCAGATTGTCGATATGTTTGGTGAGGAACCAAAGATTCTCGCGAGCTTTGGCAAGGATGTTGCGACCAATTATGAAGAAGGACTTTTAGAATTATATAAAAAGATCAGACCAGGCGAGCCGCTCACCGTCGAGAGTGCGGAGAGCCTGATTACTGCGATGTTTTTTGACCCCAGACGGTATGATCTCGCCAAAGTCGGACGCTATAAGTTTAACAAAAAACTGGCACTCAAAAACCGTATCAACGGACAGGTACTGGCGGAGGACGTTGTGGACGTTACCACTGGGGAGATCATCGCCGAGAAGGGCACGGAGGTGACCCGTTCGCTGGCTGATGACATTCAAAATGCAGCGGTTCCCTATGTATGGATACAGGGTGAGACTAGAAATGTCAAGGTGCTGTCCTCCATGATGGTGGATTTGCGCCATTTTGTAGACTGCAATCCAAGAGAGCTGGGTATTACCGAGTTAGTATATTACCCGATTCTTGCGCAGTTGATGGAAGAATATCCTGACGCCGAGGATTTGAAAGAGGCGATCAAGAAGAATGTTCACGATTTGATTCCAAAGCATATTACGAAGGATGATATCTTTGCATCGATCAATTATAACATGCATTTGGAGTACAATATCGGCCATGATGATGATATTGACCACCTGGGAAACAGGCGTATCCGTGCGGTTGGCGAGTTATTGCAGAATCAGTACCGCATCGGTCTTTCACGTCTGGAGAGAGTCGTGCGCGAGAGGATGACGACGCTTGATCTGGAGAGCATTTCGCCGCAGAGCCTGATCAATATCAAACCGGTGACTGCGGCTGTTAAGGAGTTTTTCGGTTCTTCCCAGCTGTCACAGTTTATGGATCAGAACAACCCTCTGGGCGAGCTGACGCACAAGAGACGTCTGTCTGCGTTGGGGCCTGGCGGACTTTCCAGGGATCGTGCCGGATTTGAGGTGCGCGACGTGCACTATTCCCACTACGGAAGAATGTGTCCGATTGAGACGCCTGAGGGACCAAACATCGGTTTGATCAACTCACTGGCGAGTTATGCGAGAATTAATGAGTATGGCTTTATTGAAGCGCCGTACCGTAAAATTGATAAAACAGACCCCAAGAATCCGCGTGTCACGGATGAGGTGGTCTATATGACTGCGGATGAGGAAGACAATTACCATGTAGCTCAGGCGAATGAAGCGCTCGATGATGACGGACATTTTGTCCGCAACTCCGTGTCTGGTCGTTACCTTGATGAGACGCAGGAATATGAAAAGAGCATGTTCGATTACATGGATGTCTCGCCGAAGATGGTGTTTTCCGTTGCTACGGCGTTGATTCCGTTTTTGCAGAACGATGACGCGAACCGTGCGTTGATGGGGTCTAACATGCAGCGTCAGGCAGTGCCGCTGCTTACGACCGAAGCGCCGGTTGTGGGCACAGGTATGGAAACCAAGGCAGCGGTTGACTCTGGTGTCTGTGTTGTGGCTGCAAAATCCGGTATTGTCGAGAGTGCGGAGTCGGCGCAGATTGTCATCAAGTCCGACGAGGGAACAAGGGACGTATACAAACTGACAAAGTTTTCCCGAAGCAATCAGTCCAACTGTTATAACCAGCGGCCGATTGTTCTTAAAGGTGACCGTGTCAATGCTGGCGAAGTGATTGCCGATGGTCCGTCCACTTCCAACGGTGAACTGGCGCTCGGCAAGAATCCGCTGATCGGTTTTATGACATGGGAAGGTTACAATTATGAGGACGCCGTTTTGCTCAGCGAGCGGCTCGTAGAAAATGACGTCTACACGTCAATTCATATCGAAGAATACGAGGCGGAGGCGCGCGATACCAAGTTAGGGCCGGAGGAGATTACAAGAGATGTGCCCGGTGTCGGTGACGAGGCGTTAAAAGATCTGGACGAGAGAGGTATCATCCGCATCGGTGCGGAGGTTCGCGCCGGCGATATCCTAGTCGGCAAGGTGACACCGAAAGGCGAGACGGAGCTTACGGCAGAGGAGCGTCTGCTGCGCGCCATATTTGGCGAGAAAGCCCGCGAAGTCCGCGATACTTCTCTGAAAGTGCCGCACGGCGAGTATGGTATCGTCGTAGACGCTAAGGTGTTTACGAGAGAGAACGGAGACGAGTTGTCGCCGGGTGTCAATCAGGCAGTCCGTATTTATATTGCACAGAAGAGAAAGATTTCCGTAGGTGATAAGATGGCGGGACGTCACGGAAACAAAGGTGTGGTTTCGCGTGTGCTTCCGGTGGAAGATATGCCGTTTTTACCCAACGGACGTCCGCTCGACATCGTGTTAAATCCGCTCGGCGTGCCGTCCCGTATGAACATCGGGCAGGTGCTTGAGATTCATTTAAGCCTTGCTGCAAAAGCATTGGGATTTAATATTGAAACGCCGGTATTCGACGGTGCAAAGGAAATAGATATTCAGGATACGTTGGAACTTGCCAACGATTATGTCAATCTTCCGTTTGACGCGGAGGAGGCAAAGCTGGCCGAGTACGCGGAGTGTAGCGTGACATTTGAAGAGAAATATCAGGATACGCTGTTGCCGGAGGTTATGAGTTTTCTATCCTCAAACCGCGAGCACAGATCGGTTTGGAAAGGCGTGCCGATCTCACGCGACGGAAAGGTGCAGCTGCGTGACGGGCGCACCGGAGAGCCGTTTGATTCGCCGGTTACGATTGGCCACATGCACTATCTGAAGCTGCATCATCTGGTAGACGACAAGATTCATGCCCGCTCTACCGGCCCGTACTCCCTGGTAACACAGCAGCCGCTCGGCGGTAAGGCGCAGTTCGGCGGACAGCGTTTCGGAGAGATGGAGGTTTGGGCGTTAGAGGCATACGGCGCATCTTACACCTTGCAGGAGATTTTGACGGTCAAGTCCGATGATGTGGTGGGCCGTGTCAAGACTTATGAAGCGATCATAAAGGGAGATAACATCCCTGAGCCGGGTATCCCCGAGTCCTTTAAGGTGCTGCTAAAAGAGCTTCAGTCGCTTGGTCTGGATGTGAAACTTCTGGATGAAGAGCGCAACGAAGTGGAACTGGTGGAGACCAGCGAATACAACAATACGGATTTGAATTCCATCATATCCGGCGATAAAGATTTTGCTTTTGAGGATAATGAATCATTCTCAAGAATGGGATTTACCAAGCAGGAATTTGATGCAGAGAACGAAGAACTTGTTGATGTGGAAGAGGAGGAGACGGAGGAGGTTGATGCCGATCCTGATTTCTTCGATGATATCACGGAGGATGTTCTTGATAATGACGATATGTAAGGTAGCGATCAACAAGGTTGGAAGGGAGTGTCACAAATGCCAGAAATAACCAGCAAAGAGGCAGTACAGTCTATCTCATTTGATGCCATCAAAATTGGTTTGGCGTCGCCCGAAAAAATCCGCGAGTGGTCCAGAGGCGAGGTAAAGAAGCCGGAGACGATCAACTACAGAACATTGAAGCCGGAAAAGGACGGCCTGTTCTGTGAGAAGATTTTTGGGCCGAGCAAGGACTGGGAGTGTCATTGTGGTAAATATAAAAAGATTCGTTATAAGGGCGTTGTCTGTGACCGCTGTGGAGTAGAGATTACAAAGTCTGCGGTCCGCAGGGAGCGCATGGGCCATATTGAGCTGGCGGCCCCGGTATCCCATATTTGGTATTTTAAGGGAATCCCGTCCCGCATGGGATTGATTCTCGATTTGTCGCCGCGTGTACTGGAGAAAGTATTGTATTTTGCTTCTTATATCGTACTGGATGGTGGTAACACTGCGTTGCAGTACAAACAAGTGCTTTCCGAGGCCGAATATCAGGAGGCGAGAGAGCAGTACGGAAGCCAGTTCCGTGTGGGAATGGGCGCTGAGGCGATTCAGGAACTGTTACAGGCCATTGATTTGGAGAAAGATTCCACATCGCTTAAGGCGGAGCTTGAAGATGCCACCGGCCAGAAGCGTGCGAGAATCATCAAACGTCTCGAGGTGGTGGAGGCGTTTCGCGAATCCGGCAATAAGCCGGAGTGGATGATTATGACGGTCGTTCCGGTGATACCGCCGGATATCCGCCCGATGGTGCAGCTTGACGGTGGGCGTTTCGCCACATCCGATTTAAATGATCTGTACCGCCGCATCATCAACCGCAACAATCGTCTCAGAAGACTTTTGGAGCTGGGTGCGCCCGATATTATCGTGCGCAACGAGAAACGCATGTTGCAGGAGGCGGTTGATGCCTTGATAGATAACGGGCGCAGGGGCAGACCCGTCACCGGGCCAGGAAACAGGGCGTTAAAGTCGCTTTCTGATATGTTGAAAGGTAAGTCCGGGCGTTTCCGTCAGAACCTGCTCGGCAAACGTGTTGACTATTCGGGGCGTTCCGTAATCTGCGTGGAGCCCAAGTTAAAGATTTTCCAGTGCGGTCTGCCAAAGGAGATGGCGATCGAGCTGTTTAAGCCGTTTGTGATGAAAGAACTGGTCGCCAACGGCACTGCCCACAATATCAAGAGTGCGAAAAAGATGGTGGAGCGTTTGCAGACCGAAGTGTGGGATGTTTTGGAGGATGTCATCAAGGAGCATCCGGTGATGTTAAACCGCGCTCCCACACTGCATCGACTCGGCATCCAGGCGTTTGAGCCGATTCTCGTAGAGGGTAAGGCGATCAAGCTGCATCCGTTGGTATGTACTGCGTTCAATGCCGACTTTGACGGTGACCAGATGGCAGTGCATCTTCCGCTTTCCGTGGAAGCGCAGGCGGAGTGCCGTTTTATGCTGCTCTCCCCCAACAACCTGTTAAAGCCGTCAGACGGCGGTCTTGTGGCGGTTCCGTCTCAGGATATGGTGCTTGGCATCTATTATCTGACACAGGAGAGACCGGGGGCAAAGGGCGAGGGCAAGTATTTTAAGAATGTAAACGAGGCTATTTTGGCGTATGAAAACGGCGTGGTGACGCTTCATTCGCGCATTAAGGTTCATGTCACCAAGACCCTGGCCGATGGAACGGTCATCGGCGGCAACGTGGAGTCTACGCTCGGCCGATTCATTTTTAACGAGATTATACCGCAGGATTTGGGCTTTGTGGACCGTTCGGTTCCGGGCAATGAGCTGAAGCTGGAAATTGATTTTTTGGTCGCAAAGAAGCAGAATAAACAGATTCTGGAGAAAGTCATCAATATACACGGGGCAACCAAGACGGCAGAGGTGCTTGACGCTGTAAAAGCGATGGGTTACAAATATTCGACCCGCGCAGCTATGACAGTATCTATTTCTGATATGACCGTTCCGCCGCAGAAGCCGGAGATGATCAAGCAGGCTCAGGACACGGTAGATCGGATTGCAAAGCAGTACAAACGTGGATTGATCACCGAGGAAGAGCGATACAAAGAAGTTGTCGAGACATGGAAAGAGACCGATGATGAGCTGACGCATGCGCTGCTGTCCGGTTTGGATAAGTATAATAATATTTTCATGATGGCCGATTCCGGAGCCCGTGGTTCCGATAAGCAGATCAAGCAGCTTGCCGGCATGCGAGGCCTGATGGCTGATACGACAGGACGGACCATTGAGCTGCCGATCAAGTCTAATTTCCGTGAAGGTCTTGACGTATTGGAATATTTCATGTCCGCGCACGGAGCGAGAAAAGGTCTTTCCGATACCGCGCTCCGTACAGCGGATTCCGGTTACCTGACCAGACGTCTGGTGGATATTTCCCAGCACATGATCGTGCGCGAGTCCGACTGCTGCGAGGGAACCGGCAGAGAGCTTCCGGGCATGTGGGTGACCGCATTTATGGACGGAAAAGAGGAGATCGAAAGTTTGCAGGAGCGCATTACGGGAAGATTCTCCTGCAATACCATCTGCGACGCCAACGGCAACGTGCTGGTGGAGGCGAATCATATGATTACGCCGAAGCGCGCGGCGCTCGTCATGAGCAAGGGCGTGGACGAGAACGGAGAGCCGATCACCAAAGTAAAGATTCGTACCGTGTTATCTTGCCGTTCCCATATGGGAGTGTGCGCTAAATGTTATGGCGCCAATATGGCGACTGGTCAGGCGGTACAGGTTGGAGAGGCAATCGGTATTATTGCGGCTCAGTCGATCGGTGAACCGGGTACACAGCTTACCATGCGTACGTTCCACACCGGAGGTGTGGCCGGAAACGATATCACACAGGGTCTTCCCCGTGTCGAGGAGATTTTTGAGGCGAGAAAACCCAAAGGTCTTGCGATTATTACGGAGTTCGGCGGTGTTGCGACGCTCAAAGATAACAAGAAAAAGCGCGAGATTATTGTCACCAACAGCGAGACGGGCGAGACGAAGGCGTATCTGATTCCCTACGGTTCCCGTATCAAGGTGATGGACGGGGCTGTGTTGGAAGCGGGAGATGAGCTGACGGAAGGTTCCGTCAACCCGCATGATATTTTAAAGATCAAAGGAGTGCGCGCCGTGCAGGATTATATGCTGCGCGAGGTACAGCGCGTATACCGTTTGCAGGGTGTGGAGATCAACGACAAGCATATTGAAGTGATCGTGCGCCAGATGCTGCAGAAAGTCCGGGTAGAGAACAACGGTGATTCTGACCTGCTTCCGGGTACAATGGTGGATGCGCTTGATTTTGAGGATACCAATGAGAGAATCCGGGAGACGGGCGGAGAGGAAGCAGAAGGAACGCAGATTCTGCTTGGTATCACCAAGGCTTCATTGGCGACAAATTCGTTCCTGTCGGCCGCATCTTTCCAGGAGACGACCAAGGTTCTCACCGAGGCTGCGATCAAAGGCAAAGTAGACCCGCTGATCGGTATGAAAGAGAATGTTATTATCGGTAAACTGATTCCGGCAGGTACCGGTATGAAACGTTACCGTGATATCAAACTGGACAGCGAGCTCAGACAGGAAGTCCAGATCAATGACATGGATATCGACGGATATGATGAGGATGCAGAAGGTTTAGATATGTCAGCGCTGCTCGATGCGGAAGAGGATGATATTTTTGCATCAGATGAAGCGTATGAGGACGAAACATTTGAAGAGGAGTCTTTTGACGAAGAATCTTTTGAGGAAGAGACCTTTGAGGAAGAAGATTTTGGCGAGGGGGCTTTTGATGACGCTGACTTTACCGATGAAAGGCAGTAGAGTGGGATATTCTTTGCATAGTGTATAAATTTTTTGAAGGGGGCTGTCGCATTAAGCGACAGCCCCCGATCAGTCATGATGCTACGGGTTTGCTGTGCGACTTTTTACTGCCGCACGGCAGGCCATTTTTTACTTTATAGGAAATTGCGTCGTCAGACGCATCAATTCTCAAGTTGCGGAGCAACTTGCAAAGAATCGCGGAGTGATTCTTTTTTATTTGATTGGAGTGACAATGGGCTTGCCCTCTTGATCAATCAAAACAGTCAGTCCAGTGCCCGTTCTAAGATCATGGGAACCTAACAGATAATTTACGCCAGTTTCTGTATCAACGATGATCTTTGCCACATTAACGAGGCCCTGGGAGTAGACTTCCACAAAACGTTCTTTTGCCATATGCTCACCTCCTTCTCTATTCTGTCGTTTGCCATTGCAAACATACCATAGAAACGAGGCTTTGTGGTTTAAATTTCCTGGATGAACAGAAAAATTTCCTAAATGGAAGAGAGCTTACTGGCTTCCTCCCAATTTTTTGCGCAGCGCCGCTTTCCCGGCGCGGGAGAGCAGGCACTCGTGGCCACCTGCCCACAACTTGTTATTTTTCAGGTCGATTGCTTCGATCTTATCTGCGGCGACCAGATAAGCCCGGTGCGTGCGGATAAAGGCTTCCCCCAATTGTATTTCCAATTCATTGAGACTTCCTATAAAGTCCATGCGGCTTCCGGGTGTATGGAGGAAGATGTGATGTGCCGTTGAGGCGGTTTCAAAGAAAAGTATGTCACGCAAGGGGACATGGCGTACCATTTCTCCCGTTCGCAACGTGAACATTTCTGTCGGCGTCTGACGCCTTGCCAGCAGACGCGCGTGTATCTCATCCAAGCATCGTGCCGCCGACGGTCCAATCGGCTCCGGTCCTTTAATCATGTAATCGAACGCCTCCAGATGATATTGGAAGGTGCGCCAGGCCAAGTCCCCATAGCTGGTGATGTAAACCAGTGTACCGTGGGGGTCCCGCTGCCTCAGTTCACGTCCCAGCCGGAAGCCGTCCCATTCCGCGTCTTTTAGTTCGACGTCCAGAAAATAGATGCCTTGTTTACCGTTTTCCACCACATCCAGCAAATCCCGTGCATTGGATGCGCTGCACAACACTTTCATATCGTAGTTTTCTACAAAAATCTTCCATTCTAGGGCAGTCTGAATCTGGTGGCGGATATCGTCATCATCGTCACAAAGATAGATTCCAATCATAGTTTGCCCTCCACGGTCAGCTCCTGGACAAATATGCCGTTTTCCCAACTGGTGCAGGGGGAGGCATTGGGATAGCTTTCCAGGATACGCTGATAGCTGGCCAGACCCAGACCCCGGCCAGCCCCCTTGGTGGACCAGCCATCATTCCACATGTTTCCTGGTTCAATCATATTGGCGTAGGAATTGGATACTCTAAGGAGGAGCCGCCCCTCCTGCGCCAACAGCACGATTTCTACCCAGGGCTGTTCGGTGTCCAGCGCGGCCTCCATAGCGTTGTCTATGAGAATACCCAGGCAGCGGACAAAATCCCATACATCCATGTCCACCGCCGCCACGGGGTAAAGAACTTCCAAACGGAAGTCTACGCCATTCTCTTGCATGACTGTGAGTTTGCCCAAAAGGAGACTCCTAGCTTCCGGGATTTGCACATTTCCGATTTGGGTGGATACCTGGATTTTCCTTCCCAGCCGCAGGTCAAACCCGATATCTAATTCAGACAGCGTGCGGCGCAGCCTCTCCAATTCTCCTTCCCCCGCCTGTTTAGACAGGTTCGCCAGCAGATTTTTGTAATCGTGGCGGAACGTGCGCACTTCCTGGCGGATGATTTCCAAGTCCCGCTCGTAAAGCTGCTGTTGGGCGATAATATCCTGCTGTACCTGAATTTTGCGTGCGGCGTCAGACCGCTTGGCCAAGTAGACCACCAGTGCTGCCATCAAGACGACCATTGTCACCGCCATCAGATAGTAGAATACGAGGAATCGGGGCAAAACACCACTTTCCAAACGAATCACCATTTCCATAACTGCCATCAGAACAAACAGCACAAGGGCTATCCGCCATGGGGCAGGCCCATGGTCCAACAGCAGGCGAAACCACTTTCCAAACCGCAGCTTGTACAACAGCAAGGCGGCGACTATACTGATGCTCATATACACCCCCAGTACAACAGCAAGCGGGGAACTTTCGTCCAACGAGGTTTCCCAAAGTATCACAATGGACAAGGCAGACTGGGCCACCTGAAAAATACCCGCCATACAGGTGGTGGCAAAGGCCTGCCAGAATCCGAAGCCCCATGCCCACCGCACCCAAAGGGTACACAGGATAAGAGTGGCGAAAGAGGAGATGAAATACTGAACCATCATTAATTCCGGTACAGTATATAGTCCGACAGAAAGCAGGACAGCAATGAGCGGGGACAGGAATAAGGGCGGCAGCTTTTTCAGACGTCCCCACACCGCCTGTTCGTCTGTCACAGCAAGCAGATAGGCCGTCAGTGCCAAATGCCCTGTCAAGTTGTCCAAAAAACCAGCTATAAAATCGCTTAAGGAAGGCATGATGTCATATATCACTTTCTATATTGTTTTTCGACTTATTATAGCATTGCATATTTAAGATGGCAAGAATAATGGCGATAAGGTGATGCGGTGACATTCCTTTTTATCCCTCGCAACATATAAAATTTACCATGTATCCACAAACGGGAAACTTTCTGTTATAATAAAAAGGACCCTATCACTTGAACATGATAAACAGATTGTAAGCTACATGACGGTGAAGCGGGAATAAGGAATACTTTTATTGAAGGAGGAAATGATGATGGCAAATTGCAGTAACACCAGACCTTGTCCCTGTACCTATGACTGTCCCAGACACGGCAAATGCTGTGAATGTGTGGCGCATCACAGGGATCATAACGAGGGAGTGCCGGGCTGTTTTTTTTCGGCGGAGGCGGAAGCTACTTATGACAGGAGCATAGAGGCATTGTGCCGCGATAAAGGAATCATCTGAGTATCGAGGTGAGTGGAAAGGAGAACAATATGAAGAAACCAATTTTTACCGGATTGTCGCATGTTTGCATCTTTGTGGATGATGTGGAGGAAGCATTTCGATATTATGAGCGTATTTTGGGCGCTGTGCCCAATCAATGTATACCGCATTGGAAAAACGAGGGCTTCTTTCAGGCAGGAGGGTTTATTAAGGAAGCCAAAGAGGCGGAGGTATCCATCGGGTTTATGGATGTCCCAGGTACGAAGTTTACCATTGAGCTGATGTGCTATCACCATCCAAAGGGGAGACAGGAACCTGTGATTTTTCAGGCGAATGACATCAGCGGGGCCAGACACGTTGCGCTAAAGGTGATCAACATTGAGGAGGCGTTCGAGTATATCAAAGCGCAGCCCGATGTGACACTGATTAATACGACAGAGGATTATAAGGTCTATCAGATCAGTAAAACGGAAGTATCTGATTTTTATTATTTTGATGAAGCCAAAGAGCAGGATGCTGCGGCCAAGCAGAAGGCGGCAGATATATTGGGTAATACAAAATATTTTTATTTTATTGATAAATATGGCCTGCAGTGGGAATTTGAGCAGGGTCATACGGATATCGGGGATTGAGGGGAAGTTTTATCGGGTTCTAATCCATAAGAGAACTAGCTGTCAGGCACGGTATCTATAAAAATATCAAAGCAGCAAGGTATTATCGCTTTTACCTTCAATGACGCTGCCCGTAGTTCACACAATTATATGTTTGAAAAACAGAAAAAGTATCTTGCATTAGATACATAAAAGGAACAGCCGCCCACAAGGTGAGCTGACCTAATAGGAAGATAGAACAGCCGCCCCGCTACTCGGTCAAAGTTTAGGGGTGGTTTTTCTATGTGTGACTATTTACTTAATATCTCATCCGTTTTATATTATTTGATGAAACCTGTTACGTTACCGTAATGTGGCCGGTAAAAATATAATTTTTAAAAACTGCCTTCTATTATTCTGTGATATACTATCAAGGGAATAGGGCTCTTGATAAACCGCGAGTATGTATAGGAAACGTGATTTAGAAAGAATTGGGTGCAGATAAAGATTCAAAGGGGGAGGGGTAGTGTGAAAAATAGATTTTTCACACGCGAATCTGTGCCCGTGGCCCAAAGTTTGCAGATTGAGAGAAAGGTATGGTTATTTTTATGGGTGAAATGAAAGAAAAATTGCATACGGGGGAGTTATATCTGCCCGGTGACAAAGAGATCGTGGAGGAGCAGGTCGTCTACCAGGACATGATCTGCGACTACAATCTGACTAAACCGTCGGAGACAGAGAAAAGAAAGGAAATGCTAAAGAAAATGCTTGGCGACTGTGGGGAGGGCGTGTATATTGAAGCTCCTTTCTATGCCAATTTTGGTGGCCATCACTGCCACTTTGGGGATATGGTTTATGCGAATTACCATTTGACCTGTGTGGATGACACCCATATTTATGTCGGTGACTACACAATGATCGGGCCGAATGTAACGATTGCCACGGCCGGACACCCGATTGCGCCCAAGCTTCGGGAACAGTTATACCAGTACAATCGACCGGTCCACATCGGGAGAAACTGCTGGATTGGCGCGGGGGCCGTCATTTTGCCGGGAGTTACGATCGGTGATAATACGGTGATCGGCGCGGGGAGTGTTGTGACAAAAGATATTCCGGCCAATGTTGTCGCCGTCGGAAATCCCTGCCGCGTGATGCGGTCCATTGAGGAAGAATAAAAATCAGCGAAATATCACAAAGCTGTCACCTTTTAGCTGCCAGCGATAATATATCATGCAGTAATACGAAATTGTTACGGAGGTAAGTATGGATGAGGCTTTTATATGCGGAAGATGAGCCGGCTATGTCGGAGGCGGTCGTTGATATCCTGACATATCACAGATACCAAGTGGACGCTGTATACGATGGCGCCGACGCCTTGTCGTATGCGCGGGCAGAGCAATACGACGGCATTATACTTGATATTATGATGCCGGGCATGAGCGGGCTCTCCGTGCTCGAAAGCCTGCGGCGTGAGGGGAACCATACGCCGATTCTACTGCTCACGGCCAAAACGGAGGTTGCAGACAAAATTGAGGGCCTGGATATGGGGGCAGACGACTATCTGGCAAAGCCATTTGCTATGGGAGAGCTGCTTGCCCGCATCCGCGCCATGCTGCGCCGCAAAGAGAATTTTACGCCCGATATTTTAAAATGCGGCAATCTCTCACTCAATAGGAATAATTATGAATTAAGCTGCGGCGGACAATCTTTCCTGCTGCCGAAGCTGGAATATCAGTTGACGGAGCTTTTGATGTTAAATCAGGGCATTTATCTTTCGACGGAAGAATTGTTGACCCGGGTGTGGGGATATGACACGGATGCGGAGATCGGGACCGTATGGGTTTATATCTCCTATCTCCGCAAGCGGCTGGCGGCGCTTGGCGCCGATGTCGTGATAAAGGCAAAACGAAATATCGGCTATACGCTGGAGGTAACGAAATGATTGGAACACTGCAAAAGAGGTTCGTTGTCACTGCTATGGCCGTAGTCTCTGTGCTGCTTTTGATTTTGCTTGGCACGATCAATATTGTAAATATTGCGTTTGTCAGAGGTGAGATGGATAAAACATTGTCTATGCTCACCGAGGCAGAGGGAGAATTCGGGCATCTGCCCAAGCCGCAGGAGCCGATGCCACCGCCTGATTTTCGGTTAAAGCAAAAGAGTGAGCGCGATGTATTTTTATCGTCCAATTTTTTTGTCGTGCGCATCCATGAGGATGGGCAGGTGATCGGCACAGATGTAAGCCGCACGGCGCAAGTCGATGAGACGAGTGCGCAGGAGATTGCGTTGGAGATATTTAGAGAGGGAAAGAAGACGGGGAGAGCGGGCATCTACCGCTACCGTATGAAAGATACTCCGGGCGGGCGTGAAACGGTGCTGGTATTTCTCGATACCTCACACGAAATAATCTCTTATGTGAGGATACTTCTGCTCTCCGCAGGAATCGGCGCTGCTGTGTGGCTTTTGCTGCTGCCTTTCGTTATGATTCTCTCGAAAAGGGCGATACGCCCGATTGCCGAGAACATGGAAAAACAAAAGCAGTTCGTCACAAATGCTGGTCATGAGATCAAGACCCCGCTTGCCATTATTCTTGCCAATACAGAGGCGATGGAGTTGTATCATGGCGCGAGCAAATGGAGCCGAAACATAAGAGAACAGACCAAGCGGTTAGACGGACTGACGAAAAACCTGTTACTTCTCGCTAAAATGGATGAACATGCAGCCGAACCGCCGATGGCGGACATCGAGTTTAGTGACCTTGCCGCAGACCGTGTGCAGGATTTCGCGGAACCGTTGAAACTTGGCGGTATCACCCTGCATTTGCAGATTCAGTCAGGCATCACGCTTCGGGGCAATCGTGAGCAGCTCTCACAGCTTCTTTCTATCCTGCTTGACAATGCCGTTAAGTATACGAACGCTGGCGGCATTGTATCAGTCAGTTTGCAGCAAAAAGGAAAACATATCATATTGCAGGTAAAAAACAGTTGTGCAGGGCTGCCGGAAGCGCCCGCGGACAAACTGTTTGACCGCTTTTTCCGGGACAATGGTGCCCGCACACAAAAATCGGGCGGTTACGGGATTGGATTATCGGTGGCACAGGCGATTGCCAAGACGCACAGAGCCGGTATTACCGCCCACTATGAAAAAATGCCGGATATGGTTGTGATTACGGTTCGGTTTTAAGTTACTTTTTATTCATTATACTAGTTTCATGCAAAAAGTCTGCGTTGACATTCCACACGTAGACTTTTTTTAGTATTAAAATAGATGAAAAGATAGGTATGGGAGGGACTACAGCATGTTTTCTTTTAAACGTTTCATATAACTAAGCTTAAACTAAGGCAGCGCTGTTATGATAAGGTTACGACAACGGAGGGCACGCACCGCGGACGTCCTTCCTTATATTCGCAGAACCATGCGGCAGAAATATGCCGCTAAAGCGGCGCGCGGGTTGTGCGGCGAGCAGCAGCGAAAGATAGTTCTCTGCTCGATTCGAGAGAAAGGATGTGAAAGTTTGAAATTTCGCCACGAGTGGAAACACGAAATAAACCATGCCGATATGCTTGTGCTGCGCGCGAGGCTGGCAGCAGTGATGAAAGCGGATTCTCATGCGGTAGACGGTACATATGAAGTCAGCAGTTTGTATTTTGACGACATGCGTGATCGTGCGCTGCAAGATAAAATAAACGGCGTAGGCAGGCGTGAAAAATTTCGTCTGCGCTACTACAATCGGGACGCAGCCTTTATTTTGCTGGAAAAGAAAAGTAAGATAGACGGTCTCTGCCATAAGGTAAGTGTGCCTCTGTCTGCGTCCGAGGCCAGGGCAGTTATCAATTGTGAGATGGCTCTGCTTTCAGAAAATGAAAAGCCTCTGGTGCAGGAGCTGTATTTTAAAATGCAGACGAAAGGAATCCGGCCCAAAACCATTGTAGAGTATACCAGAGATGCGTTCGTATATGCGCCCGGAAATGTGCGTGTGACATTGGATTACAATATACGGACGGGATTACGGCGGACAGATTTTTTAAACCCAGCCGGCGCGACAGTTCCCGCAGGAGGCGCGGTGCGGATTCTTGAGGTAAAGTGGGACGAATTTCTGCCTGAGGTGATACGGGATATCGTCTGGCTGCGAGGCCGGCACAGCACGGCGTTTTCTAAATACGCCGTCTGCCGGATATACGGGTAAAGAGGGCGGCAAAAGCCCATGAGTAACAATTTAAAGTTTCTTAACGATCTCCCATGTGGCGATTGAGTTTTATTGTGTAGAAAAGGAGTATAAAAAAGTGACCTTTCAGGATATTTTTAAATCAAGTTTTTTGGAAAATGTATCTGCCGTTACCATATTGGATATGGCGCTGGCGCTGACGCTCGCCTTTTGCATCGGTATGTTGATTTTTCTGGTATATAAAAGAACCTACGCCGGTGTGATGTATGCCTCATCGTTTGGCATCACACTGATCGCGCTTACCATGATCACTACGCTGGTGATTCTCGCGGTGACGTCCAATATTGTGCTGTCGCTCGGCATGGTCGGTGCGTTGTCGATTGTCCGTTTTCGCACCGCAATCAAAGAGCCGTTAGACATTGCGTTCCTATTCTGGTCGATTGCGGCAGGCATTGTCTTGGCGGCGGGCATGATTCCGCTGGCCGTATGCGGCAGCGCTGCCATCGGTTTGGTTTTGATACTGTTTGCCAATCAAAAATCTCATATAAATCCTTATATGGTTGTGATTTGCTGCGACGGTCACGACAGTGAAGTAAATGCAGTGGAATTTCTGCAAAAACAGACGAAACGCTGCGTGGTAAAAAGTAAGACGGCACAGAAGGGTTTTATTGAGTTGAATATTGAAATCCGTCTCAAAGAGGACAACACGGATTTTGTCAATACGCTCTTGGAGATAAGCGGTGTGGAGCGTGCAGTGCTGGTAAGCTACAACGGCGACTATATGGGGTGATGAGAAAAGTATGAAACAGGAGACGTCACGTCTTTGGAACGGCTCCTATGTTTTGCGCAAACTGTACGTGGAATGGAGGTTATTATGTCAACACACAAAAGTATCGACAAGATCTGCTGCGCCGCTGTCATCTGTTCCCTGATTCTTACGGTTCTTTTTATGAATGGCGCCTCTTTGGGCATCATAAAGGCGGCAGGAATCAAAGACTATGCGGCGCATATATTTGATGCCACAACCGTTCACACAATTGATATTGTGATGGATGACTGGGAGGAATTTCTGGCATCCTGCACTGATAAGGAGTATGCGCTCTGCTCCGTGACAATTGATGAGGAGGTCTTTCAAAATGTGGCGATTCGTGCAAAAGGCAATACCTCACTGACACAAGTGGAGCGCTATGGAAATAACCGTTACAGCTTCAAAATCGAGTTTGACCACTATGAGAGTGCCAAAAGCTATCACGGTCTTGATAAACTCAGTCTAAATAATATCATACAGGATAATACTTATGCGAAAGATTTTTTGACTTATCAACTGATGCAAAAATTTGACGTGGCTGCCCCGCTTTGCAGTTACGCATATATCACAGTAAACGGCGAGGAATGGGGGCTGTACCTGGCTGTGGAATGTGTGGAGGAAGCCTTTTTAGAACGCAATTATGGCAGCGATTACGGGGAGCTTTATAAACCCGACAGTATGGACATGGACGGAGGACAAAACCGTGGAAAGCCGGGAGATAGGGATGGGGCAGAGGGAACAGACATGCCGATAAAGCCGGGAGATGGTGAGGTGGCAGAGGGAACAGACATGCCGATAAAGCCGGGAGATGGTGAGGTGGCGGAGGGGATGGATATGTGGCCGAAGCCGGGAAATCTCCCCGATCGCGCGGATGTGCCCGCCATGCTGCCGGAAAAGGGAAATAATGTAGTTGTATCGGACGGCGAGGGGAAGATAACACCGCCCGAACTGCCGAAAAACGGTGGTATGCCAAACGGTGGTATGGGCAGCAGTGATGTGGCTCTGGTCTATACCGATGATGACCCGGACAGTTACCCCAATCTATTTGACAATGCCAAGACCGATATCACCGATGCGGACCAAAACCGTCTGATCGCGGCATTGCGAAAGATGAACAACAGGGAAGATTTAGAAGAGGTGGTCGATGTGGAGGCGGTTATCCGGTATTTTGTGGTGCACAACTTTGTCTGTAACTATGACAGCTACACAGGTTCTATGATACACAACTACTATCTCTATGAAAAAGATGGGCAGCTCTCCATGATACCGTGGGACTATAACCTTGCGTTCGGTGGCTTTGAGGCCGCCGGCGATGCCACTTCAATTGTGAATGACCCGATCGATTCGCCTGTTTCTGGGGGAACGCTTGAGAACCGACCGATGATCGCGTGGATTTTTAGTGATGAACAATACAAAAACTTGTATCACAAGTATTTTGCGGAATTTCTTTCCGTCTGTTTTGAAAGCGGTTATTGCAGCGACCTGCTCGACTCTGTGGAGACGATGATTGCACCCTATGTAGAAAAAGATGCAACCAAATTCTGCTCCTTTGAAGAATTTCAGACGGGTATTGACACGTTGAAAGAATTTTGCTCGCTCCGCCGGGAAAGTATCAGCGGGCAGCTGGGCGGTACGATTCCCTCTACATCGGACGGGCAGAAGCAGGACGGCACTTCCCTGATTGACGCCTCCGCTCTTGACATTTCCGCTATGGGTACGATGGAAATGGGTAAGGACAGCTGGCAGCGTCCATGGTAAAGAGATTATAAAAAGCGATCTCTATACGAAATCAAGAATAACACTTGCATTTTTTTATCAATTGTGTTTTAATAGCGGTATAAAAGAGAAAGGGCACTGTTCATGTGCATGGTGGAGAAATGTTTCAGAGATAGTTTGATTTAAGTGGACAGACATGTTGGCAGGAGATCTGCGCGGCAGGTATGTTTGTGTATGCTTAAATTGGATTATCGCACTGATACAGGAATCATTCATGGCACATATGGTATCGAATGGTTTATTGTGTGAGTCTGTTTTTGCATACGCAAAGGCAGGCTCTTTTTGTTTTATGGGAACTTCTCTTGGTTTTCCTATATAGCAAAAATTCCTCCGGGCAGGAGGCGGATTGATTCGCCTTGTTTTGGATTGTAAAGGAGGTCAGATGTTACAGATAAAAAATTTAACGATCACGCACAGAAAAGATCTGCGTGTCATATTAGAAGATTTTAACATGGTATTAAACGACGGGGACAAGGCCGTTGTGATCGGGGAGGAAGGCGACGGTAAATCAACGCTGCTGAAATGGATTTATGACCCTGTCCTGGCGGAAGGATACACAGAGTGCACGGGTACTAGGATTGCATCGGGTGAACGGCTGGGTTATCTGCCGCAGGAACTTCCGGCAGAGGAGCGGGAAAAAACCGTATATCAATTTTTTTGCGGCGAAATGTCTTTCTATGAGCAGACGCCAAAGGAACTGGCGCTATTGGCGCGGACATTTCAGGTGGAAGGGGATTTCTTTTACCGTGAACAGCGGATGGATAGTCTATCGGGCGGGGAGAAGATCAAGGTGCAGTTGATGCGCCTTATGATGTGTGAACCCACGGTGCTGCTGCTTGATGAACCCTCCAACGACCTTGATCTGGAAACTCTTTCGTGGTTGGAACAATTTATCTGCGGTTTTCACCATATCGTCCTCTTTATCTCTCATGATGAGACGCTCATAGAGAATACAGCGAATACGGTGATTCACATCGAGCAAGTGCAGCGCAAGACAAAGTGCAGATACACCGTTGCGCGTATGCCGTATCAGACTTATATCACAAAACGGCGTGACAGCTTTCAAAAACAGGAGCAGCAGGCGGCGGACGACAGGCGCCAAAAGAAAATCAGGGATGAAAAATATAAGAGAATCTATCAGAGCGTGGATTACGCGCAGGAGACCATTACCAGGCAAAACCCTTCCAAAGGCAGGCTGCTAAAAAAGAAAATGCATGCGGTCAAATCTCTGGAAAAGCGCTTTGCGCGCGAAGACGAAAATATGACAGAGATGCCGGAACAGGAGGAGGCTATTTTCTTTAAGCTGGGCGGTGAGGAATCTATTGTTCCGGCGGGAAAGGTTGTTTTGGAATATGCGTGTGACAGCCTTTTTGCGGCACAGGGGCAGCAGGTGCTTGCGCGCGATATCTTTTTGCGGGTCAAAGGCCCCGAAAAAATCTGCATTACCGGTGCGAACGGCTGTGGAAAGACAACGCTTCTAAAAAATATTGCCGACGAAATTTCTGCGAAAAACAAGATTAAGGCGGAATATATGCCGCAAAATTATGAGGAATTATTGGATTTGGCGCTGACGCCGGTAGAATATCTTGCCGCAAGCGGGGAAAAGGAGGAGCGGACGAGAATACGCACCTATCTGGGCTCACTTAAGTATACGGCAAATGAGATGGAGCATCCGATCGCCGAGTTGTCAGGCGGGCAGAAAGCGAAAATTTTTCTTTTAAAGATGAGCCTTTCGGGCGCGCAGCTCTTAATTTTGGATGAACCGACAAGAAATTTCTCCCCGTTGTCAGGTCCAGTGATCCGCCGGATGCTGCGGGAGTTTCCGGGCGCAATTATCAGTATATCGCATGACCGAAAATATATAGACGAGGTCTGTGATAAAGTGTATCGTTTCAGCGATCAGAGGTTAATGACACAGTAGGAATAAATGTTGAGTTGGTGTATGGGAGGAGAATGAGGTAAGGATTGAACACAAAACTCCATTATGGTACAATATATCATATTATTAGGCGTAGGAAATATGATTATAGTGGCCGATGGAAGGTATTTCATCGGCCTGCGGACGGGTAAGAGCAGCGTTGGACGGAGGAAGATGTGCATAGCAGAAGGTACAGCCGGGTTCGGCCAATGCGTGTGGTAAAAGATAAGGGGACGATCATGTCTGGAAAGAAGAAAGGCAGAACGATTTTTCGGGTACTTATGCTGCCGCTGTTTTGCATCTTGGCGGCGGAGCTGTGTGTGCTGGCAGGAAGCCTGCTGTTTGGCGGCGTGATTTCAAAGCTGGAACAGAATTCGCGTGACATTCTGGCACAGCAGGTAGAGAACAGAGGAAATTATCTTGTCAATGAAATGATCGGGAACTGGTCAAGCTTGGGCATAATCTCATCACAGATTGATGCTGTCGTGCGGGAACACTTAGAACAGGAGAAGATTACAGTATCGGATTTGACCGGGGAAGCGTGCGGCCAGCTTTTGGCCCAATTGCAGCCGGAGTTGATTCGTACTATGTATAATAAGCAGGCGACGGGCATATTTCTGATCTTGAACACGAAAGAGCTGGCTGGAGAGGAGCTTCCGGACGCGTTTCCAGGGATTTATCTGAGAGACTTTGATCCTTTGTCGACGCGTTCAGAGCAAAATGAAGACATTCTGGCAGAGCGGGCGCCGGTGGAGGCGGTACGCGCCGGCCGGATTGCAACCGATATCGGGTGGCAGCCTGTATTTTCCAGGGAGGAATGTGAGGAGCAGCCCTTTTTTTATCAGCCGTTTACGGCGGCATACGCTGACGGGGGAAAACTGCCGGCGAAAGAATACGGCTACTGGACTACGGAGCCGTATACATTGGCCGGAGATAAGCACAGGGCAGTCGCCTACTCTGTTCCACTGATGCTCGAGGACGGGACGGTATACGGCGTCTTGGGAGTGGAACTGCTGGTCAATTATATGCAGTCACTTTTGCCCTGTGGGGAGCTGTTGGAGGAAGGGCAGGGATGTTATCTTCTTGCAGTCGCAAAGGAGGGGGAGCGTACCGTTTCGCCGGTATTGTTTTCCGGTGAATCTATGCTGACGCAACGCCTGGCAGATTTGGAGTTTTCGCTGGAGGGCACGGATGACAGGGAGGCCAACGATGCCAGTGGCAAGTATTACGGTGCGGTAAAACCTCTGATTTTATATAGCAATCATGCGCCCTTTGAGTCGGATCGATGGTATTTGTTGGGGATAGGGGCAAAGGAAGATTTGTTTGCTTTTTCCAGGCAGATACAGGCGATACTTTTCGTATCGTTTGTCCTTACCATAGGGATTGGATTTATAGGTATTTTGCTCGTCAGCTATCGTTTGTCCAAGCCGATACGGCGGTTGTCCAACGAGGTAGAACTGGCGAAGAAGAGCAGCCTGCTGCCCACATTATCGGAGACCGGAATACAGGAGATTGATCAGTTTGCCGACGCGATCATCAGGCTACAGCGGGAAGTAACGGACTCCTCGATAAGATTTTTGCAGATCATCCATATGGCGAGCGTAGATATCGCCGGCTATGAGGTCAGAGATGGAGCGGAGCGTGTGTTTGTCACTGCAAACTATTTCCCGATGCTGGGGGCGGAGGCTGTGGATACGGAAAAGCTGACACCGGAGGAGTTTTGGGATTTATCCAGACATGCAAGGCAAAATTTAAGATGTACTGCATCCGATGAGAGTGGCACGGTTTATGAAGTTCCGGTGGCTCAAGACAAGGTGCGCTATCTGCACTTTGAAGATATCACGGACGGTGACCGCCATGTGGGATTGGTGGAGGATGTGACCGCGGCGACGCTTGAGCGGATGCGGGTAGAGCATGAGAGGGATTGTGACGGTCTGACAAAACTTTACAGCAGGCGCGGATTTCGGAGGGAAGCGGAAGCGCTGTTCCTCCAGCCGGAGCGGTTGCGGCAGGCGGGACTTTTGATGATTGACCTGGATAACCTCAAATCTACGAACGACAAGTACGGACATAATTTCGGCGACCGCTACATTCAGACGGCAGCCAAATGTTTTTCCGAGCACACGCCCGAACGTACGCTGTGCGCGCGCATTTCCGGAGATGAGTTTTTGCTTCTTTTTTATGGGTACGAGAGTCAGGAACAGATCAAAGCGAAATTGGATGAGCTATACCGTGCGATCCGGGAAGTAAAGTTTGATTTTCCAGACGGAACCAGTATGAGGCTTAGCGCCTCCGGCGGCGTGGCATGGTATCCGGCTGACGGCAAGGACTTATCCGAGCTGATGAAGTATGCGGATTTTGCTATGTACCAGGTCAAGTGTTCGCAAAAGGGAGCGTTAAAAGTGTTTGACCGGGAGGCATATCAGTGCCGGATGGAACAAAATCAGATTAAGATGGAGTTTCACCGCTTGCTGGACAGTGGGCAGTTTACCTATCATTTTCAGCCGATTTTCCACGGTATGACCGGGGAGGTTTATGCCTATGAAGCGCTGATGCGGGTAAGTTGTCCCACGCTGCGCTCCCCGGAGACCGTTCTTAAGCTGGCAAAAGAAGAAGGGCGGATGCATGAGGTGGAATCGCTGACGCTGTTTCGCGCCAGTGCGCGTTATTGTGATCTGCTGGAGCAGGGGAAGGTGTCCGAAGGGGCGCTGCTGTTTATCAACTCGATCGCGAACGAGCGCATGACGGAGGCGGAACAACAGCAGTATCATCAGAGATTTTCCCATATCCAGTCCAGAGTCGTCGTGGAGATTACAGAGGCGGAGCATTTGGATATGGAAATGATACAAAAGAAAAGCGAGACGGAGGGATTTTCCGGTATGTTTGCGCTCGATGACTATGGCAGCGGCTATAACAGTGAAATCAATCTTTTAGAGCTAAATCCGGCTTTTGTCAAAGTGGATATTACGATTGTGCGTGATATCGACAAAGACGCCAATAAACAGCAGATAGTTGCAAATATTGTCGAATATGCGCATAAGCGTGACATGATGGTGATAGCGGAGGGACTCGAAACGCCGGAGGAAGTTCTGATGTCCCTTAAGCTGGGCGTAGACTTGCTACAGGGATATTTTCTCGCACGGCCCGGTGAGATACCGCCCGAAATCAGCGCCGAGGCATACCGCCTGATACAGGAGCTAGGAAAAAAGTAAGATAGTGGTGGAAAATTGTTTTCCGATATGTTATACTGTGCTACAAAATGATTTATTTGATAAGCTGCGATCAAAAAACACAAAATTTTAATGGAGGTTGCGACAAATGGCAGAGGAACTCAAGAAAGGTTTTAATGCAGACTTGGTCGGAGAGGATTTGGAAAGATGCTGCAGGGGAGAGGAGTTGTGCGGCCATTGCCAGGGGCTGGCGTGTAATATCGGTTTTGCCAAAAAGTGCATACGGGATTTCAAAATATCACCGGCAAAAGAAGTGCCAGGCGGCGTGCGCCGTATACCGACGACGGATTTTAAACTGTTTGATGAATTGGAGCTTGAGAGGGCGATCGCACACATTTTAAGAGAATGTAAAGACTGCAAGGAAGAGCACACGGAGAACTGTATTATCAATGTAGTCCGCAATTGTTACGAAGTCAGCCTGCTTGGCGACCGTCATCCCTACGAGGGCAGCACTGTGCAGTATTTAGTGTATTTAAAAGATCATTACCCGGATAAGGCGAGGGAAATCGCCGATCAGTATATGAGCATGTCGAAAAAGGCGGAGGGTGCTTTATAAGATATAATCAGGAATTGTGAAACGAAAGCAATGGATGTTGGGCAGAGTACATATAAAAATCGCTTGCCGTTGTCTTTCTGTATCATGGTTCCTATTTTATTGGAAGTTTGGCAGGTTTGTATAGGTTATTAGCTTGAAGCCTTGATAAATTAAAATGAATAAAAAAATAGCCCTTATCGGAAGTGATATACTTTTTATTCTTAGTTTATGAGCGGCATCCGGTCGTTATCCTAACTGCAGGTGCTCTTGTTTTTGCCCGAACCTCCAAAACGTTGGGATACTAACGCATGCCGTTGGGGCATCCAATGATGATACACGTCTTTTCAAGGTTGGACAACCTCTTGTGTCGGTTCGCCCGGTGAAGACAGAAATACATTTTG
>CAJTYI010000039.1 GCA_910584215.1 uncultured Roseburia sp.
ATCTCTCTTGTCAATTCCATAAGCCGCAGGTACAGGTCTGCCTTTTCCTCATCCGCAAGCAGCCGGTCCAGCTCCCCGCGGATCGCCTCAAACTCCCCGGCCAGCTCCTGTAACCGTTCCGGCTTCTGCCCAATCCCCGCCAGCTCTTTTTCATATCGCATGATATAGTACGGCAGGAAGAATAAGAGCCTTTTCTGGAAGATCTCATCGCGCGTGTATTCCTGCACTTTGACAGTCGGCACCTGGTACCTCACGCACCCGCCATCCGGCATATTGACCCTTACCTGCAGCTGTGCCGGCGTATTTTTGTTATGGCGCAGGTAGAGTACGCACGAATGGGGAAAATTGAGCTCAAAATAATCCTCTTTTTCCTGTGCCTGTTCCAGCGCCATCATAAAATCGTACTCAACCATGCGGATGCTCATTCTGCTGTCCTGGGTGCTCTGGCACTCTACATGGTAAAATTTATCGCGTATGCCCAGATAAGAATCCGTAATGACCTCCCCCGATACGGTATGGTGTTCGTTGCGGTATTGTTCAATCTTTTCATCCTCAGAATAGGAAGTCTGGAATACTTCATTGATTACCGGAATAATCAGGCTTGGCATCCGCTCCAGCATGGTTCGGAATACATCATCAAATATCGTATTGTTTTCGCTCATTTGTCAACCTCTATTCTTATTATAGCAAATTTTATAGAATTTACAACTGTCTTTGGCTTCCTTTCACCACTCTGGGCATTCTGCCCACTATTCATATACATAATAAGACCTCTCTTGCGTTACCGGCACAGAAAAGTCAGCCGGTTCCCATCATCTACTGCATATAAACTTACCGCATAATTGCCGGTCTGGTCCAGGATAATGTCCGTGTCCCCCCTTGGATATTTTTTGTTGTATAATAAATGGAAAAAAAAGACAAACCTATAACAACAAAGTGAAACGATACCATGGAAAGGACGAGACTTATGAAAGCAACCAAACCCTCTGCAAAAACGTATCATGAGACTGTTTTCGATAAAAAGAAGCATCTGTCCTATCGCTGTATTGCGGAAGACAGTTACCAGGAACAGATGGAACAGCTTGTAGAACCTTACTTGAGGCAGCGAATCTCCAACGGCACAATGGACGGCCTTTATTATGAATTTTATGAACATCCCTCACCCAAAGCAACGATTGTCATCAGTTTCGGCTTCACGGAATCCTGCGAAAAATATCACGAATTAATCTACTACATGCACCGGGAAGGTTATCAGGCCGCTGTCATAGAGCACCGCGGCCACGGGAAATCACTGCGCGAGGTGAATGATTTACAGCTTGTCCATGTCGAAGATTTTTCTCAGTATGTGGACGACCTGCACCGCTTTGTACAAACGATTGTACGCCCCAAGGCCGGAAATCTCCCGCTCTATCTTTATGCCCACTCGATGGGAGGCTGTATCGGCACATTATATTTGGAACAGCATCCCGGCGTTTTTAAAAAAGCGGTTCTCAATGCACCGATGCTTGGTATTTTTATCGGCAGCACACCCGACTTAGTGGCACGCTTCCTCTGCCGGGGAGCCATCACATTTGGCAAAAAGAAGAAGAAATTGTTTACCATGAAGGATTTTGACCCACAGGAGCCATTTGCAAACAGCGCCGGAGACTCCCCTGCCCGTCACAATTATTATCAAAAACTGCGCCGCGAGAACAGCGCATACCGAACAAACTGCGCCACCTACAACTGGGCATATCAGGCGCTGCGTGCAGGAAAACGCGCCATCGCACCAAAACATGCTGCCCATATCCAAATTCCGGTTTTGTTGTTCCAGGCCGCAAACGACACTTTTGTCCGCGCCAAAGAGCAGGATTTGTTTCTTAGCCGCATAGAAAATGGCCGAAAAATCATCGTTGACTCGCGGCATGAGATCAATCGGATGACAAGCGACCGGCTGGAAGCTTATCTGGCGGAAATATTTGAATTTTACCAAGCCGGTTATTAACGTTCATGCGCTTCCTGAAGATACGGTTCCACGAGATCACTGGCTTGTGCATACAGCGCATCGTACCACTGCTGCCCCGTCTCCTCCGACGCGGCGTCCGCAGGAATCTCACCGTTTACCTGCAAAAGCTCCTCACAAACCAACGCCATGATTTTGCCCGCAAGGCCAGTTTCTTTTCCCCGTGCAAAACGGCCCAGGCAATGGCGGAGCGTATACTCACCATAATACAGGAGTTCGCGGTACAAAGTATCGTGGGCGTCGATATAATCCTGCGGATTCGACGAAGCGAAAGGCTCTGCACAGATTTCTTCCAGAATACCTTCAATGACGGCGTCCGCGTCCATCCCGCTTTGCCCTACCGCCTGCCGGTAGCAATTCTGCTTCTGCTGCATGATATATTTTTGGCTGTCTATACCGTCTTTAGCGATCTGTGAGGGAAACTTATCGCGAATGTCAGGCGCATAGTAACTGCCGTCGCGTGGCTCCCAGTATTCCTTTAACTGATAACCCTTCGCGCTTACCTCAAACGTAAGCGCGGTCGGGATATGACAGCCGCCGACATCCTCTATTCCTTTTTCGGTAAACCTGTACTGTTCATACAGCGTCCAACCATAGTAAGTCACCACATCGCCCTCAGACGGCGCCGCAGGCACAGTGTCTAAGGTGACAAAATCACAACATGCCAGATCATAATCACCGGCAAAAGAAGAGTGATTTTTTTCCAGTATCGCATCCGTGATCGCTTTTGCCGCCGCATCTGTCCCTGTCTTAACATTCATTTCCTGCGCATCCTCTGTCATGACCTGCGTATCGGAGCCCTCGCCATACATCCCGGATTCCCGCAGCTCCGACGGCACATAGCTGACAGCCAATTGTTCTGTATCTGGAAGGCTGTTATACCACTCAAGCCACCGGATGGTCTCATCCGACAACTCTTCTGTGCTGTAAAAGCTGTCATGGTAACGGATGAGCCCGCCGTCCTCACGGCGGTATTCAAAAACACACCAGGTTCCATCGATATACAATGCAACGGTATCACCCTCCCCATATCGATAGCCATAACCCGCGCCAAAATTAGATTGATTATTCTCACTGGGACGTTTTGATGCGTCCACGGTAGAAGTAATTTCACCGTCAAAGTCTTTTGCCTCATTTTCGTTCACGTAAACGTTTCCCGTATCATAGTAAAATTTGTCATCGATCATTACCATCGGGATAATGTCATATTTCCTCTCCCCTTCTGCCTGCCAATCCGCCGTTTTCGCCGCCTCGTCCTCAATTCTCACATCCACATCCTCCACGCGCACATAGACGTCAAGATCTTCCTCTGTAGGATTGCTTGCGGCAACGCCGACCCGAAACCACGCCCCCTTTTCCACCTTCATCTCCACCGGCAGCCCCGGCGTCAAATAAACCGGCGTGTAAGCGGTTTTCTCCTTTACCTGCACAGGTTCAAGCACCACCTCCGTATCACCTAAATTTTCTCCTGACCAAAGAACGATTTTGCTTTTGTGCGGCGAGATCTCTTCCTCCGAATAATGAAAGGTTTCTAAACTGCCGGCGGGAATTACGATTCTGATATCAAAGCTATTTTGTTTCGGATTCGTTAAAAAACATACTGCCACTACAGCGCATACTGTGATCGCCGCAAGCATAATAAAGAAAGCAGGCTTCTTATAGTGCAGCACCGATTTTACCCGCTCCCTTACTCCAACTTCGCCAAAAGCAAGCGGGCAGGCCGTCACGCTTTTCTTTTGCACGCTACAGGCAAGCAGGACATTGGCATATGCTTTCTTTCCGTCAATGTCCATGTCTTTGATGACTTTTTCGTCACAGGCAAGCTCCATATCCCGGCAAAACAGTAGATACGCCGCCCACACCAGCGGATGAAACCAATAGACGGCGAGTAGCAGATATGCAAGCAGCTTCCACCAATGATCTTTTCGCATTAAATGTGCCTGTTCGTGCGCAAGCACATACTCTGTCTGGCCGCTGTCCATTGCGGAATAGAGATAAATCCGCGGCTTTAAGACCCCCAGAATAAACGGTGTTTTGACATGGTCACAAATCCAGATATTATCACGCAGCAAAACTGCCTCCCGCAATTTTCTCCTAAGCCGCCAAAAGCTTGCCAATGCATAGACAAACATGGCACACATCCCCACCAGCCAGATAATTCCCGCAGCCCACACAATAACGTGCATTGGGTTCACACTGGCACCGGGAGCCGGGGAAAATGCCCCGCCAATCACAGGATTTACGGTACGATTGATCAGCGATACCCCGCTGTGAATCAACGGCTGCTGCTCATGGCTAAGCTCTGTGGCACGGATTGTCTCTGCGCTCGGTATCAGGCTAAATGAACTCTCGAATGTAACCGGGCATAAAAGCCGCACTGCCACAATCGCCCACAAAATACAGGAAAGCCATTTGGGCGCACGTTTTAGAAACAGCCGCAGTACCATGACGGCTGCGATTAACCAGCCAGCGGCAATGCTCATATTAAAAATCTTGATAAAGATCACATCCATACTCATCCCTCCTGCGCACGGTCAATCATTTTTCGTATCTCCTCAACTTCCTCCGGCGTCAATGCGTGTTGATTCGTAAAGGCGGCAATAAACGCCGGAAGCGAACCGTCAAAAGTATCCTCCACGAACCGTCTGCTCTGCATGGAATAAAACTGCCCGCGCGATATCAGACATGTCACCGTTCCCTTATTGTTTTCAAACAAACCTTTGTCACACAACCGTTTTAAAACGGTATGCGTCGTAGTCCGCTTCCATTGAAAAGCCTCTGCCGCCAGCTTCACCAATTCCGACGATGTGATCGGCGCGCGCTCCCAGATCATATCCGCGAAACGGGCCTCAATCACTCCCAACTGTATCTCTGCCATATCCCTTCCTCCGTTCATACTACACTATGTAGTCTATATTAAGACTACTATATGTAGTCTCTTTTGTCAAGCGATATCCGCCCGCGCCGGAACGTTCATATCCGCCCGCGCCGGAATGTTCATATCCGCCCACGCCGGAACGTTCACAGACAACATTTGACGTATCCTGCGCGAGATTGCCGCTATGCTTCCATCCAGCCCACATAGTTGAAACGTCAACAATTATATGCTATAGTTGACAAATCAATGATGTGAACTGGCGTTCCATGGGACAATATTGAAACTTTGGGGATAGAAGTAAAAATTTTAAGATAGGTGAAAGACAACATGCAGAAAGTTGATTTTGAAAATGGCTCGATTGCCAAAAATATCGTACAGACTTCCCTGCCATTGCTGGTGGCCCAGGTCATCAGTCTTTTGTACAGCATCGTAGACAGAATCTATATCGGAAGAATTGACGGTTACGGCACACAGGCGCTGGGCGCAATCGGCCTGTGCTTTCCGATCGTCATATTAATCGGCGGTTTTACCAATATGTTTGGTCTTGGCGGCGCGCCATTATTTTCCATTGAGCTGGGCAAAGATGACAAAAAGAAAGCGGCTGCCGTACTCAATACAGCATTCCGGCTCGAAATCATAGCAGGCGCCCTTCTTATGATATTCGGCGAGCTGTTTGCTCCACAGGTCCTATCCATTTTTGGCGCGGCGGCAGATGAACTTCGTTTTTCTGTCCCCTATATCAGAATCTATCTGATCGGGACAATTTTCGCCATGATCTCCACGGGCATGAATCCCTATATCAACGCGCAGGGATACGCTACGGTCAGTATGAAATCGGTATTGATCGGAGCCGTCGCCAATATTATGCTCGACCCGATCTTTATTTTTACATTGGGCCTTGGAGTAAACGGCGCCGCTCTCGCAACCGTGATCTCACAGTTTTTATCTATGCTGTTTGCCTTGAAGTTCCTTTTTGGCGTTAAAAACGAGTTTAAAATCGTCTTCCGTAAGTTTTTTTCCTTTCCTTATGCCAAAGAAATCATCAGCCTCGGTTTATCGCCTTTCATCATGCAATGTACCAATTCCCTGGTTTCCGTGGCCTGCAACAATGTACTGATGCAAACAGGCGGAACGCTTTATGTATCTGTTATGACAATCATTTCTTCCGTAAGGCAGATACTCGACACACCTATCATGGCCATTACAGAAGGAGCGTCACCGGTCATTTCTTATAATTATGGGGCAGGCAAATCAAAAAGAGTTCAAAATGCCATCCTTTGGATGGCAGCGGCTGCAATCGTATATACTTGTCTGATGTGGGCACTGATCGAGATGTTTCCCTTGCTGTTTATCAATATTTTCAGTGACGATGCCGCCCTCAAGCAACTGGCGCTTCGGCCGCTTCACCTCTACTTCCTGGCCTTTGTTTTTCAGGCATTTCAGTATTGTGGGCAAACCGTTTTCAAGGCATTAAACAGAAAAAAACAGGCCATCTTTTTTAGTCTGTTCCGAAAAGTAATCATGGTAATTCCCCTCACCTACCTGCTGCCCTATGTCTTTCACATGGGGACAGACGGCGTGTTTATGGCAGAACCCATCTCAAACGTGATCGGAGGACTGTCATGTTTTACAACGATGGCAATCACAATCCTCCCGGAACTGAGACATAAGGAACTTTGATAAAAATCACAAAGAAAACTTCCATGCCCTAATCCATGACGATCTCATCCACCGTAACAAATATATACCCCTGTCTGTGCAGCTCATCGACGATCGCTAGAGCCGCATCCACGGAGGACTTTGACGCGTCATGGAGCAGTATGATATCATTTTCCTGGGCTTTTTTTATCACTCTCTCGATCACCGCCGCCGTGTTGGAGGTTGCCCAGTCTCTGGGGTCGATATCCCAGAGCACTTCTATCATTTTCGTCTCATAGTCGAGATTGCTTTTCCAACAGCCAAACGGCGGACGGATATACTCCGGATATTCTCCGGTGATATCATAGATTGCGGTGTTCGTTTTATCGACCTGCTCTTTGGCCGCCGAATCGCTGAGATTGCAGAGGTTGACATGCTCATAGGAATGTGTGCAAATCTTATGCCCCTCTTCATAGATTCTCTTTACAATATCAGGATATTTTTCTACCTCGCTGCCAAGCAAAAAGAACGTGGCTTTCACACCCCGTTCCCCTAATCCGTCCAGCAAAGTCTCCGTAAAATCAGGATTGGGGCCATCGTCAAACGTCAATGCTATTTTCTTCTTCATCTGCAAACTGTCATCCATCTGCCCGGATACCTGCATCGTCCCTGTAAGACCCGCATTATACCACAGCAGCAATGCGGCCGTAACAGCAAACAGCCCTCCGCCAATCCATCTTTTCTTATATTTTTTTAAATGCGACAAACATATCTGCACAACCTATCGTTCCTTTTCCTCACTGTCACCCTATTATATGCAGATCTCCATAAAAACATGTTATTATTCACGACCGCCCTGGCATTTTCATTTGGGCGGCCGTGCACCTTATGTAAGCGGCCACAGGCATAAAATCTCACAGAGACTTAATCCCCTCTTCCTCTGGCAGCTCATTGTAACCATAGTTTTCATCACCGTAACTATCGGAATCATAGTAGTCGCTGTAACTATCATAACTGTTATAATAATAGTACGGATAATTCTTATAGGAAGAGCCATTGAGCGAAGAGAAACTAAAAAATAAGTAAGTAACAATACACAGCAAAAACGAGACGCCTGCCGTAATGATAGCGACAATCGGGTACGCTCTCTGTCCGCCCCTTACCAGCTGGATAATAGCAAAAATAATGGCGAGAATACCTGTTACCCAATTAAGGCAGGTACAAAACAGCAAGAGCGAGAGAATGCCCAATATCATGGCCGCAATGCCAAAACCGTTGTCGGCATCACGCTTGTCATTTCCTCCGCCATAACCATTATTCTGTCCATAGCCACCGCCAAACTGACCGTAATTCCCGGTATTTTGTCCATAGCCGCCACCGCCGAACTGGCCGTAACCTCCGCCAAACTGACCATAATTTCCGGTGCCTTGCCCGCCTCCGTTGTTTGGGCGGTAGCCGCTGCCACTCTGGCCATAGCCGCCGCTATTTGAGCCATAACCGTAACCTCCGCCCGCTTGGCCGCTGCCTCCTGTCTGACCGCCAGGATAACCGTTTCCATAGGCATCCCGTGTCGGCGGCACATTCTGAACTTCCAAACTGACCGGCTTTTCCAACGTCATCTTATTTTCTTCCCTGTCCCCTGTTCCACCAGTGCTGCCACATCTGTTTTCATCCATATTCTACTCTCCTTTATCTATGGTCTCTAGTGTCCCCTGCCCCGGAGGATGTGCGAGTATATATGCCTCGAGTATCGCTGCCGCGTCCCCGATCACCTCCTTGCAGGGTCTTTTTTTATAATATTCCGGCGTGCGCTCCTCCGGCGTCGGCGCTTCGCGCTTCACATCAAGCCCGAGCAGTTCACGACAGACGATAGAACCATGCTGCTCTTCAAACGTCCTGGCAAGCTTTTGCACTCTGGCATAATGGTCTGACTTTTCCTGGCGCGCTTTCGGGTCCGCATAGCCGTAAATCATGCCGATCACCAGAAACATACCGGACACCGAACCACACACTTCCCTAAGCCGGCCCATGCCGCCGCCAAACGAGCAGGACATGCGCGCCGCCGTCTCCCGATCAAACGGCAGCATATCCAAAAACGCCAGCACCAACGCCTGCGTACAATTATAGCCCTCCTCAAACAGAGCCATCGCTCTCTCTCTTCTCATCAATTAAAACCTACGACTTTCTGTGAAATCTTATATGCCGCCACAGAGATCTTCCTTCCGCCTTTGCCGGGCAGATTCATCGTATTGCCCATGATGCCCGCGCGCAGATGGTGAAACAGGCGGATATCTCTATTCTTGATATATCCCCACAGTTCGCGTTTTTTCTCCAGATTTTCCTCTGTCCCGGAGCGAATCAGCATGATGGTGGAAATTACCGTGATAATTTCCAGATAATTGAACATATAATGGCGCAGTTTGCGGTCTGTGATTTTCCACAGATCAAACTCATCCACCATAAACTTATTGACACGAATCTGCTGGTCAATACGGCCAATCATCACATCTTCATTGACTGACTGGTCACTGCGGCCGATATAGTAACGATAAAAATCCACATCCATGTAATACAGATTGTGCACGCTGGGAAGCGGCTTATACACATAGATATTATCGACATAAAAAGTGTGTTCCGGCAGTTTTAGGCCACATTCGTGCAACAGCTTTGTGCGGTAGATCACAGAGTGCATCAGGATATACTGTCCTTTTCGGAAACGGCCGGCTTCCCCCCAGGTAAACATTTTATTCCTGGGGAGGTTAGAATAGTGCATCACTTTTTTGCGCTTCGCACCAACCTTTTCATAGACGTAATTTGAGATCATCATATCGAGCACTCTCTCCCCGCCCGATAATTCGCGCAATTTCTCCAAAATCTTGCGGTAAGCTTCGGGGTCGACCCAGTCGTCACTGTCCACTACTTTAAAGTAAAGACCCGTCGCGTTTGCAATACCGGTATTGACGGCGCCTCCGTGACCGCTGTTTTCCTGGTGAATCGCCCGGACAATGCCCGGATATTTGCGCTCATACCAGTCTGCTATATCCGGCGTGCTGTCCTTTGAACCGTCATCAATAATCAAAATTTCCACGTCTTCACCGCCGGGAAGCAGCGACTTGATGCAATTTTCCATATAGTCCTGCGAATTATAGCAGGGTATCGCAAATGTGAGCAGTTTCATTTTTATAACCCATGCCTTTCTTACTTTGTTTATAACTGCCTTCGTTCCTATTTAATCATCACAATGATTCGGTAACGCCTCACAATTCTCATGTTTATCTAATTTATATTATTATACACGGTTTGTATTGATATTCCAACTTTATTTTTTCTTAATTTGAAACGTACCCTATGTTCCCGCCCCAGATGATGAAGATTAAAAAACGGTATGGGCGCATATTTATTTTTCTTCTATACAAAAAATGAAAAATATGTTACGTTTCCTATAGTGCCTGATGCGTCGTCAAAATTATTTGACAGGTATCGCTATCATGATACATAAAAGCGTATGTAAAAATAGATTGTTCACAGGCAAATTTGTGCTTTTGCCCAAATTCGCGGGTTTATCAAGAATGGAGAGTTACCATGAAAAATACACACCACAAATCCTATTTGTCCGATGTTGTCCGGCATATCCCGGACTCCGGCATCAAGGACTTTTTTGACATTGCCAATACAATGGAAGGCGCCCTGTCGTTAGGCGTAGGAGAACCGGATTTTAAAACCCCTGCGCATGTGCGCGACGCCGCGATCGCTTCTATTGAAAGAGCACAGACAAAGTATACGGACAACCGCGGCACCGTCGAGCTGCGCGCTGCCGCGGCCCGCTATCTCGAGAAGTTTGACCTCCATTACGATCCATCTGATGAAATTCTCATCACCACGGGCGCCAGCGAGGGCATTGATTTAGCGCTGCGCGCCCTCATCAATCCGGGCGAGGAAGTTCTGGTGGTGGAACCGGCATATGTCTCCTACATCCCGTGCGTAGAGCTCTGCGGCGGCATACCGGTCTCCATTCCATTAAAAGCAGAACATAACTTTCGTCTGACTCCGCAGGAACTGGAAGAAAAAATAACGCCGCGCACAAAAGCTCTGCTCATATCTTTTCCAAACAACCCAACCGGCGCCATCTTAGAGCAGAACGATATTGAAGCGCTGCGGGAAGTGTTGATCACGCACGATCTTTTTGTCATCACGGACGAGATCTACGCGGAACTGACCTATCAAAATCCCCATGTATCCATCGCGGCCCTGCCCGATATGTATGAGCGCTGTGTCGTCTTAAACGGCTTCTCAAAGGCTTTTGCCATGACAGGCTGGCGTATGGGGATCGCGGCGGGACCGGCGGAAGTGATCTTCCACATGAACAAGATTCATCAATTTACCACAATGTCCGCCGGCACCACCTCACAGTTTGCTGCTTTGGAGGCCTTAACGAGCCCTCTGCGCGACCGGGAGATCGCCGCTATGCGGGCGGAATATGATACGAGACGCCGGCTGATGGTAGACGGCTTTTGCCAAATGGGACTTTCCGTCACAGAGCCCGGCGGGGCATTTTATGTGTTCCCCTCCATCCAAAAGACCGGCCTCTCCAGTGTTGATTTTTGCCAAAAGCTGCTGGAAGAACAGCGGGTCGCTGTAATCCCCGGCAGTGCCTTTGGAAGCTGCGGCGAGGGTTATATTCGCTGTTCTTACGCCTATTCCCAGGAGATCATACGCCAATGCCTGGATAAAATTGCCGCTTTCGTCGCGAACAAATAGGAAGTCACTCTCACGTTTTAGCGTGACAGGGCATTTCCGATTAGATGTTAGAAAGGATTCCCATGTTAAAAGATTTTCATCTGGAACCGGCCATAGCGCCTCTGTTAAAATGGTTTGTACAAAACGCCCGCAGCCTGCCCTGGCGCGACCACCCGTCGCCCTACCATGTGTGGCTGTCCGAAATCATGTTGCAGCAGACGCGCGTGGAGGCAGTCAAGCCTTACTATGCACGCTTTTTGCAGACTCTGCCGGATATAAGTTCACTCGCGCACTGTCAGGAAGAGAGTCTCTTAAAGCTTTGGGAGGGCCTGGGCTATTATAACCGGGTCAGGAACATGCAAAAAGCCGCGCTTCAGGTGATGGAGGAGTACGACGGCATACTGCCGCCCGACTATGAAAAACTGCGCGCGCTCAAAGGCATCGGCAACTATACCGCCGGTGCGATCGCTTCCATCGCCTATGGAATCTATGTCCCCGCTGTGGACGGCAATGTTTTGCGCATCTTAACGCGTTTGACCGCGGACGACACCGACATTGCCAAGGCGTCCTTCCGCAGCCAAGTGGAAACTGTTCTCTCCGCCCTGATGAACGAGCTGCAACAGCGAAAAGACGCCTATCCCCATGTGCTGCATGAAAATCTCGCCGGCACAATCAACCAGGCGCTGATGGAGCTGGGCGCTACCGTCTGCCTGCCAAACGGCGAACCACGGTGCGGCGTCTGTCCGTGGAACGGCATATGTCTGGCCCAAAAACAAGGCATCGTCCACACTCTTCCGGTAAAAAGTAAACCCAAAGCCCGCCGCGTGGAAAAGCGCACCGTGTTAGTCATCCGGCAGGGAAACCGCATCGCGCTGCACCGTCGTCCCGCGTCAGGGCTTTTAGCAGGGCTTTATGAGTTTCCGAATATGCAAGGACATTACTCTCCCGAAGAAATAAAGGCATTATTCTCTGAGAAAAATTTTGGCGTCGTCAGTTTAGAACCTCTCACCAATGCCAAACACATCTTTTCACATATCGAATGGCAGATGGCCGGTTATGCGGTCTGGCTCCCCGCAAAGACCTGCGCACAAGAGGGTTCTTCCGCCGACGCACAGCTTTCCCTATCGCAAGAGAGCTCTTCTGTCGATGCGCCATTTTTGCCGGCTTTGGCAGAACTCATTTTCGTGGAACCACAGCGGGCGCTGCGCAATTACGCAATCCCCTCCGCATTTGCCGCATATGCGAAATATCTGGAATTTATGAATTGACAAACCGGACAAAAGGCGGTATGCTAATTTTAGCTTTATTGTTAATTTTTTATCAATTGATGCAGGAGGTTTTAAAAAACTATGAGTGAATTTAACAATTTGAAATTAGACGTTGCCGACGAGATTGCTGTATTGACGATTTCCCGCCCGGCAGCCATGAACGCCTTAAACAGCGAGACATTGGACGAATTAAATACCGCCTTATCCGAGATCGAGGTCCGCGATGACGTCAAAGTCGTGATCCTGACCGGCGGCCCGGACAAGAAAGGCAATGAGTTCAAATCATTCGTAGCAGGCGCAGATATCGCAGAGATGGTAAATTTTACGGCAGCACAGGCAAGAGCTTTCGGCATGAAGGCATCCGTTCCGTTCTTTAAATTACAAAATATGCGTCAGGTTACGATCGCTGCTGTCAACGGCTTCGCGCTCGGCGGCGGATGTGAAATCTCCATGGCATGTGATATCCGCATTGCCTCCGAAAATGCATCATTTGGCCAGCCTGAGACAGGTCTTGGCATCATCCCCGGCTTTGGCGGCACACAGAGACTGGCCCGCTTAGTTGGCATGGGCCGCGCAAAAGAGCTGATCTTTACCTGTGATTCCATCGACGCCGCGGAAGCTTACCGCATCGGCCTTGTCAACAAAGTAGTTCCGACCGAGGAATTGATGCCGACCGCAAAAGCCATGGCGGCAAAGATCATCTCCAAGGGCAGCTACGCCGTATCGATCGCAAAAGCAGCGATCAACAACGGCTATGATATGGACATTAAGAACGCAGTCGAGATGGAGGCAAACCTCTTCGGCGTCACCTGCTCCACCAACGACAAGAAAGAAGGCATGAGCGCATTCTTAGAGAGACGCGCTGCCAGCCTGACCGATTTTTAATCGTTACATAACTGGACGACACTTACTATTCAGGCCTTAGACCGTGAATTGTAACAAACCATATGGATTTTACCGGGACACGTGTTTCGGTTACGGCAAGCGCATGAATATATGATATTCATGCGTTTGTCCATATCTGGCTGCACAGACAGCTTGGGCAGCGCTCCGACCAATCACGCTATCATACACAGAAAGGAAGTTTATGCGTTTATTAAAAAAAATATGTATTTTATTGTGTCTTTGCCTGTCGTTCTCCTTTTTGCCGACACAATATTGGCCGGCATTCCAGACCGCAGAGACAGTGGAAGCCGCGGCCCCCAAATTGAATATTTCCTCCAAAAAGCTTTACATTGACGAAAAATATACATTAAAGGTGAAGGGTTCCAAAAAACATGTGATGTGGAGATCGAGCAACAAAAAAATCGCCTCCGTCTCCTCTAAAGGCGTTGTCACTGCCAAAAAGCCCGGAACCGCTACGATTACAGCAACGGTGGGCGCTGGTTCATCCGGCAGGAAACTCAAATGCAAAATAACCGTTCTCTCCAGACTGTCCGTAAAAAGCACCGTGATCCGCTGTTATCCAGACCAATACCAGCAAATCAAGATCAAGGCAAATAAATTAAAAAGCAACGAAGTTTTCGGACTTGAATACGAAGCAAACGACGTCGCTGTGGGTAAGTTGTATAAAAAGTCCAACTATTATAACCTCATCGTAGAGCCTGACGGGCTTGGACACACACAGCTTGTTGTCCGTATCTACAAGCAGGACGGCCTTTTCCCCACTGCACAAAAAGATTCGATCACATTTGATATATTCAGCTACCCCGATAAAAGCGGCTGGATATCGGCGGATGATCTCGATGCTTTTGGCATCAGCATAATTGACTGTTTGGACGGAACTTTTGGTGTGCTGTGCTCAAATACATCTTCTGGCGGTTTCGTGACCGATGCGCGGACCTTAGATCCTGCATGCGATAAGCAGACGGGCGCCAATACATATGTGAACGACGGTCTGCGCTATAAGATACAGGGCAGACAAGTTTATCTCTCGACCACCGATATGGAAAAACTGTATTTTTAGCATCCATCGTGTACCGTCCGCTCCGCCATAACAGAAATAGAATCTAGACAAGACATCGTGCAGATGATAAGAAAGACCTACGAACACAAAGGAGGCAGACTATGTTTGACAAAATGATCGGATTTATCGGCGCAGGAAATATGGGTAGCGCTATTATCGGAGGAATCCTCTCCTCCTCTCTCGCAACCACGGGGCAGATCATTGCCAGCGCCCATTCCATACACACTTTAGAAAAAATCAAATCCAAATACTCCATCGAGACAACCAAGTCCAACAAATTTGTCGCGAACCAGAGTGATCTTTTGTTTTTGGCTGTAAAACCAAACAAATTTGACGAGGTGATCCCGGAAATCAGGGACCACCTTAAGACCGGCTGTATCGTTGTCTCGATCGCCGCCGGCAAATCCATCGCCGCTATCGAGTCATCATTTGGCACGAACATCAAATTGGTGCGCGCTATGCCCAACACACCCGCACTCGTAGGCGAATCCATGAGTGCGCTGTGCGCCAATAAAAACGTGACTGCGGACGAATTGAAACAGGTTTCCACCCTGTTTGAATGTTTCGGTAAATGTGAAGTCGTGGCGGAAAGCCTTTTTGATGCGGTGATTGCCGTTTCCGGCTCCTCTCCCGCCTATGTCTATCTGTTTATCGAGGCGATGGCGGACGCGGCCGTCGCGGAGGGTATGCCGCGCGCGCAGGCTTACAAGTTTGCAGCCCAATCCGTCTACGGCGCAGCCAAGATGGTTTTGGATACCGGGGAGCATCCGGGCGCACTAAAAGACGCCGTCTGTTCCCCGGGCGGAACTACCATCGAGGCCGTATCTGCACTGGAAATGGGTGGTCTGCGCAGCACTGTAATCCATGCACTTCGCACCTGTGCACAAAAATCGCGCAGCATGAGTATGGAAAAATGAAGCCTTGCCGAACGATTTAGGAGGGTAGTGTGAAAAATATATTTTTCACACGCAAATTTGTTCCTGCGGTTCAAAGTTTGCAGGTTGAGAGAAAGGTATGGTTATTTTATGTGGGCTTATGAAAGCGTATTTTATCAGATGAATGTTTTACGTTTATGTGGCGCTCCCGACGAAAATGACGGCATTTTAGGGCACCGTATCTTGACAATCAAGGACTGGATCCCCCATATCAAAAGTCTTGGAGCGGATGCGGTGTTTCTTTCCCCTGTGTTCTCCTCTGACAGCAGCGGATACGAGATCAGAGACTATCGCGCGATCGACTGCCGTCTTGGCTCTAGAGAAGACTTTAAAGAGATCTGCCGTGCTTTGCATCTTGCGGGGATACGCGTCGTACTTGACGGTGTCTTCCATCAGGTAAGCCGAAATTTTTTTGCTTTTGCGGATGTATGCAGCCACAGAGAAGCTTCCCCCTACGCCGACTGGTTTTTCGTTGATTTTGCCGGAGATAACGATTATCAGGACGGATTTTCTTATGAATGCGGCAAGGGGCATCCACAGCTGGCCATGTTAAATCTTCAAAATCAAGAAGTGGTCGCATATCTGCTGGAAAGTATTGAACTCTGGATTGAAGACTTTGGCATCGACGGACTCTGTCTCGATGCCGCCGACGAACTGGACACCGGTTTTGTGCGCAGTCTCCGTGCCTTCTGTGACAACTTAAAACCGCAGTTCTTTTTGATCGGTGAGATGACGCACGGCGATTACAATGCCCGCATGAACGATGCCATGCTGCACTCTGTGACTAACGCTGAGAGCTATAAAGACCTCTGCGCCAGTTTTCAGTCCCTGAATCTATTCCAAATTAACCGCTCACTCCTGCGGCAGTTTGGACCGGATAACTGGTCGATGTACAAAGGCGCACACCTGCTCTCATTCGCTGACAATCATCGGCAAAACCGTATCGCCAGTCTGCTGACCGATAAAAAACATCTGCCGCTCATCTACGGCATGTTGTTTGCCATGCCCGGTATTCCCTGCATCTACTGCGGCAGCGAATGGGGCATCACGGACGAGGAAGATACGGCATCTCACGTTACAGGTGTTGATCACAGACTGCTCTCACCGCAGCAAACCGGCCTGACGGACTTTATCGCCCGGCTGGCGGAGATCAAAAAGACTTCGGATGCCTTAAACTATGGCTCTTTCCGCTCTGTGCTCCTCGCCAACCGCCAATGTATCTTTGAGCGCAAGGCAGACAGGGAACGTCTCCTCATCGCCATCAACGCAGACGGCGCGCCTTTCGACGCACATTTTGACGCCGGGTGCGGTTTTGCCGAGGAACTGCTCACAGGCACAATGCACAATTTTAAAGGCGGCAGTATCCTGCCGCCCTGCTCTGTCTCCTACTGGAAGATGCAAAACTGATCTTTACCCAGGGACAGTTCTTTTTAATTTTTCTTACCCAATGTGACAGGCAGTACCTGCTCTACATATTCTCCGTTGGATGCGCGCAAGATGGTGACATCCACTGTCGTACCCGCCTTATAGTACTCAATGGTGGCGGACAGCGCGTCCATGGACTCGATGGTTCTGCCGTCAAATTTTGTGATAATGTCTCCTTTCTGAATCCCGGCGAGTTCTGCACCCGAACCCGGTATGATCTGCGCCACAAATACGCCTGATGGCATACTGTAGGTATTCGCCACGTCGCTTGTGACATCCACACCGCGCACACCTAGATATGCGCTCTCAGACTCATCCACTTTTTCCTTGGTAATCAAGTCTTCAATAATCGGCATCGCCGTGCTGATGGGAATCGCGTAACCGATACCCTCGACATCCGTGTCAGAATATTTGACGGAATTGATACCGATCACCTCACCGGCCGCATTGAGCAGCGCACCGCCGCTGTTTCCCGGATTGATCGCTGCGTCTGTCTGTAACAGCTCCGCCGTATAGCTCGTCTCATTGTCGGAAATCGAAACTTCCCTGTTCAAAGCGCTGATACAGCCGGTCGTCACGGACTGCCCATATCCCAACGCATTGCCGATCGCTACCGCAGCCTCTCCCACACGGAGATTATCCGATGAACCCATTGTCGCAACCTTGATGGCATTCATCGTATCACTGTCAATACTGCCAAGCGCTACCTTAATCACAGCCAGATCGGTCGAGGGGTCCGTGCCCTTTACCTCCGCACTCACCGTGGAATCATTGTTGAATGTCACCGTCAGGCTGCTGGCGCCGTTTACCACATGATTGTTTGTCACAATATAAAGATAATTGTTGTCCTGGCTGACAATAATCCCCGAACCACAGCTGGTATTTTCGTACGCCTGCGGCATACCGCCCCAAAAACTCGGATACTCTATCCTGCTCACATTGGTGATTGCCACGATTGACGGCATGGTGGCTTCCACGATATCCGATACATCCGTTGCAACGTAATTGGAAGCTGTCGCCATTTTCTGCACTTTTTTGTCGGGGTCCACTGTGCTTAGCACACTGTCGCTGCCCTCGGCGATGGAAGCCGCCGGTTCCCCCGCAATGCGCCCCCCAAGGTAGTGGATTCCCTCAAACACCGTGCCGGATACCGTACCAAACACCAGCGCCAGCGCTGCACACTTGGCGACTTTGACACCAAAACCCTGCTTCTTATCTCTCTTCTTCTTGCCGGAACCGCCGTCCGGTGACTGATTCAGATTCTGATAGTTGCTGCTGCCCTGATAGATATTACCCTGACTGCCGCTGTTGCTCTGATATGCATTGCCCTGATAGATATTACCCTGACTGCCGCTGTTGCTCTGATATGCATTGCCCTGATAGCCATTATTCTGCTGATATCCGCCGTTGTAACCGTAACTTCCCTGCCGGACACTGTAGCTGCCTGTCTCTGCCTGCTGGCCGCCCGCGTTTGTCTGTCCGCTGCCCGCACTCACCTGCTGGCCTCCCGCATTTGTCTGTCCGCTGCCCGCACTCACCTGCTGGCCTCCCGCGTTTGTCTGTCCGCTGTATGCGTTCTGATGAGCGTATACATTCTGAGAATTGGAAGAACTTTGATCGGCCTGGCTGCCCTGACCGCTATAACCGCTACTCCCGGCGCTCTCGCTATCCTGTCTCGTGCTGTCGTTATCGCCCTCCATGGAAGAATTGGCTCCTCTGTCCTGCCCGTAAGCATAAAAATCATTGTCATTATAATGATTACCGTTCATATAAATTGCTCCTTCCCTGCCGGCTTAAAAGTTCCGCCGGGCATTGATTTATTGATCTGTATTTATTTTCCTTTGATAGTAAAGAGTCTAGCGGATATTTGTGTTCGATCTGTGTTTATTTTTTCATCAAATTATGTTTTTTCAGTCTCCATACTGTGTCTCTTTCCACTTCCCAAAGGCCTGTAACACTCGCTGTCTCATCTTTTGTATTATGAAAGAAATCCGCCCGCAGCCAAATATGACGGTATCTGCACGCCAAAATGCAGAATGCCCATCAAGAATGCCAGACCAAGCGCGAACTTTTGACGTTTGGTATTTTCGATCTGCAAAAACAGACCCGCAATCAAAAATATGCCGCACAAATCGGTCAGGTAATACACGCGAGGCCCCGACGCGTACATCGTTGGCGAAAAATACATGATCGCCTCGCTGGCAATCCCCGCCAGATAGACGAGCGCCGATGCCACCGGCGCCCTCGCCGCCAGTATGAGTGACACAAGGGTGTAGACAAGCGCCGCACTCCACCAAAACAGTGCAAAAATATTGCCCGCGGTCAGTCCCGTGATATCGGGCAGCAAAAGAACCTGGCCAGACAACGCCGCCTCCCCCATCCCCATGTCACAAAACAGAGAGACACCGGCAAACCTTAGTATCCCGGCCACAAAAAATACCGCAAGTACAAATACATGGCCCCTCCGTTTTTGCTCCCACAGTACAATCGCCAAAATCAGCCATAAGACGCACAGCACTACACTGTTTTCGTTGGCAAAAGAGGACAACAGCCACTGAAACGTGAGAAAAAGATGTTCGCCAACCGACAACATATCAAACTGCGGCATCCAGGTCTGCGTTTCCTGTGCAATCCGCAGCTCATTGCCCGGCGCCAAGAACAACACTGTAAAGGACAGCGCCGTGAGCGCTGTCTGTGCTGCAAGCAAAACCGGCACTGCTCTCCGCTTCCCAAACAGCGCGGCACACGCAATGATCTCCAGGGCCAGGAGCACAGCCCCCATCTGCTCGATTGACATGGCGGCCACGACGCAGCAGGGCAGCGCATACCACCCGGCATACCAGGGTTTTGTCTGCGGACAGAAAACGGCTTTCGCCACCGGAAAGAGGGCAAAGATACCGCAGGTGAATGACCAGGTATAAAAAATAGAGCCGTTGACCCAAACCGCCGCGTAACCGAGTGTCATGGCATCCATCCACAGATATCCGACAAAGCAGAGCAGTATGGCGCCAAACCATGCGCGCGCGGCCTTGGCTTCATCTTCCTCTCTTTCCCGGCCTCCGCATAACAGACTCGCTTCATCCCCCTCTTTCTTTTTGCCCCCGCACACCGTCCGCGCCGCGAGACCCGCGATGCCGACAGGCAGACAGATCAGCATGAACGCGTTTACCACCCGCCAAAACCATATCCCACTGCGGAATGTGACCCACACGAGCGCCTCCGCCGCCATTCTGCCCACCCACGTCTCATAGCGCCACAAGAGGTACTCGGGCAATGCCATCTGATTTGCATATTGATAAAAAAAGGCATCGTCCCCGTCGGAATATCCCACAAAACTCAAAATAAAGAGGATGCCGACAAACAACAATGCCCCAAAAATCACCAAATTCCGTTCTTTCAATAGACTCGCTCCGTTTCAATCTTCTTTCCAGACCCTGTGCCAATAATTCCGGCTCAAGGTATATTTCAGAATACGCTTTCTGCTCAGTTTCCGATAGCGTTTGCCCATGGTATAACCCGCATATTTCGCCGCGCTCTGCAACACCAGCGACACAATCAGCCAGGGCTTTTTCACCGCACACAGGTGTTTTGCGGTACTCTTCACCAATTTCATCCCCTCAGACTCAGAGCTGACCTTGGTAAAAATCTCCGGGTGCTGCTGCTGTGACACCGCCAGGTCAAAATTGCGGTGAAACTGCTGCGCCATCGTATAATTGTGAGAGTGAATCACCCGCGCCTTCGCCGCGTAGTACACCGCATAGCCGCGCATAATCGCTTTCGCCGCAAAAAACATGTCTTCATTAAAAATAACCGGCTCCTCAAAGCCGCCCAACTCCCGGAATATATCCATCCGGTATGCGGCGCAGACATCGGAACAAAAAAAGGTCTTGATGCCGAGTGCGCCGATATCGTCCCTGGACTTTTTTCTGCTCTCGGACGGGTAGTTAAACTGCCTGGTAAAGCGCTCGATCTCAGAACAATCATCGCGCGGCAGCTGTCTGGCATAGGCAGCCGCAACTGCTCCCTCCCCGCTCTGCGACAAGTCAAAACACGCTGCAAGCTGCTCCACCAGCGCCGAATCCGCCGGCACTGCGTCCTGCGTCAGAAACAGCACGATATCCGCCTGTGACTGCAATGCCCCGCGCTTTCTGGTTCCGCCATGATCAAACTCCTCGCGGCTGATATGACAGATCTCCACCGGAAACGGCATCCCGCCGAGAGTCTGCTCAAACGCATATGTCTGATCTGCCTTTCGCCACAGACATTCCTCCGTATTGAAAATAAAAAGCCTATGAATAAGAAAGGTCTGCTCCTGCAATTTATGCAGAAGCAGACAAAATGTTTCGTCCGGCCGATATGTCGGAACTATCACATCTACTTTCATCAATAACCGTCTCCCTGGCCAAATCCAGTGTCGCCGATGATCTTAGCACTGTTTGTTTTCACCGTCTCCGTCGGCACATAATTTTCGTCCGCATACAAAAATGTATGAAGCTGAATGACATTGGACTCGAGATCACACGGAATCACACAATCTCCTTTTGAGCCAAGCTTCTTGGTATTTTTGGAGAATGGAAAACCGGTCGTCTCCCCGAGACTGTAGTTGAACACTTTCGCCGCTAAGGAGATCAGTTCCGTATTGGAAAAGCTGGTCTTAATATCGCCAAACACTTCGTTTAACAGGCTGTTAATTGTCTTGAGGTCAGATTTCTGCGCTTTTTTAATCATCGCTGACAGCACGGTACGCTGACGCTCGGTTCTCTTGTAATCGTCGCCGGTCGTGTAACGGATACGCGCATACGCACATGCCTGCACACCGTCCATATTGTAGGTGCCCGCTCCTGGCAGATACTCGGATTCCTTTTTGGTCAGTTTACTGATCTCATCCATATAACCGTACATCAAGACTGCTTCCTCGTCGGTAACCGTCACCTCCACACCGCCGAGCAGATCTACGCACTCAACAATCGCATTGAAGTCAACCGTCACATAATCGGTGATATCCATATCGAGGTTTTTATTTAACATATTGATCGCCTGCTCCGGGCCGCCGGCCGCATAGGCAGAATTACATTTCTTAAAGGCTCCGCCGCCGATATCAAGGTAAGAATCGCGGTAAACGGACACCAGCTTCACATCATGGGTATCGTTGTTGATGCTCGCAATCATGATCACATCACTGTTTCCTTTTGATAATTTGCCATTGGAACGGTTATCGAGACCAAATAACGCGATCGTCGTATAGCCCTCCATGATCTTTACTGACTCCTCGGGAAGTCCTTCGTTGATCTCAATATTCTCCGGTGTAAAGGTCACGTCTTTCTCGATGCGCGACAACTTCATGACGACAAATGCAACTACCGCAAGAATCAGCAGCACCAGCACTTCCACGATCAGTAAAATGACTTTTTTCTGCTGCTTTTTTTTCTTTGCCCCCGCTTTTGTTCCCCCTGTAGTCTTTCCCTGTCTTGTTCCACTCATAATCCCTTATCTCCTAATATGCATTTTTATTGATAAATCCTCTGAAAACTGTCATAAACAATATCTTTATGTCCAGTCCCACTGTCCAGTTCTCGATATAATAAAGATCATACTCGATTCTCTTACGGATGGAGGTATCGCCTCTATAACCGTTGACCTGCGCCCATCCGGTTATGCCGGGACGAACCTGATGCTTTATCATATATCTTGGTATCTCTTCGCGAAACTTTTCCACATACTGTGGACGTTCCGGCCGCGGCCCCACCAGGCTCATATTGCCCTTTAAAACATTAAAAAACTGCGGCATCTCGTCTAAGCTTGTCTTTCTTAAAATTTTGCCGATCTTTGTGATACGCGGATCATGCGGCGTCGTCCATCCCTTTTGCTCTTCCTCCTCGGTCTGGACATACATCGTGCGAAACTTATACATCCAAAAAGGTGTGTTGTGCAGACCCACCCTCTGCTGTTTAAAGATCAGCGGCCCTCTTGAGGTAGTCTTAACCGCAATCGCCGTAATCAGCATGACCGGCGCAAACAGTAAGATACAAAAGAGTGACCCGACAACGTCGAGACAACGCTTTAATAACGCGCGAAACGTGTCCGACAACGGCACATACCGGATATTGATTACCGGCAGGCCCAAAAGGTCTTCGGTGTACGGCTTCGTCGGTATGATATTGCCGTAATCGGGAATAAACTTCGTGTGTACGCCGGACTTTTCACATTCCGCCACGATTTTTTCCAGCTTAAAATATTCCTCAAGCCCAAGCGTAATCGCGATCTCATCCAATCGGTTTTCGGGCAGAATCAACGGCAGCTTATCGATATCGCCGATCACTTTTATCCCTTTGTAAGCAGTTCCCGGCGCAATATTGTCATCCAAAACACCCTTGATGCTGTATCCCCACTGCGGATTTTGTTGGATTCTGTCAATATACTGCTCTGCCGCCCGCGAATACCCCACCAACAGGATATGTTTCAAGTTGTATCCGTTCTTGCGGATGCTCCGCAGCACATGGCGTATTAGTAATCTTGCGGCTTCCTCGAGAACAATGTTCGTAAAATAAAAATAGAAAAACATCTCCCGCGAAAAGTTCTGAAACTCCGCAAAATAGGACTGCAGTGCATACAGCACGGCAAACGCTAACAGCAGTCCCACTGTATTGGCCATAAAAATATTGGAAAACTCCAGACGCCTCCCCTGCACCCGTTTGGGCGTGTACAGATGAAACGCATAATACAGCAGGATATAGCCCGGTACAATGACAATCAAAGCCCGCATATAGAACTCAAAGGACAAAACACCTGCCCCATGCTCTAAAATACCACTTACGAACTTAAGCCACCATGCAAATGCATAAGAAAAAAACACCACGAATCCATCGACAATGACATGCAGCTTGTTCAAGTGCTTCTGATTATCTTTTATCATATTGTCATCCCTATATTTTGCAGAAACAACCTACCATCAAAATTGATGCTTCCGCCTTATGACTTTTTAACATCACCATTTAAAATAATACAATAATTTCCATGAAAGCACAACTCTTTTTTCCAAAAGAACTATTGCGAGATTCTTAATATTTTCTTTATCTGCCTTATTTAAGGCAATTTCACGCTACCTGTGAAGCACGATACGGCCGATATTCCAGATCATCTCGGCCTCAATTGCAAAGTAATGCGGTATATTCTTTAACCGGAAAGGCACTTTTTTCAGCTTACTAAGACCGCATAAGCCGTCTTTTATGCCCCTCGCGTACTCCCCGGCAAAGCCTTTTTTCACAAAAAACGCCAATTTTACCGCAATTCCCAGGCAAAGAAAGGGGAGATTGATAAGCCACTGCAAAAACGGCATGTTTTTGAATATAACATAGACCGAATTGCGCGCCGCCAGATATACCTTTTTGTCATTGTAGCGGGTTCCGGTGGTAGCGCTGCCCACATGATAGACGCGGGCCCGCGGCGCATAATAGCTGTGATAGCCCTCAATACGCGCGCGGTAGCCCCAATCGACATCCTCCAGATACGCAAAGTGCGCCTCGTCGAATCCTCCGATCGCCTGCACTGCCCGCATATCAAAGATCGACGCGCCGCCGCAGGCAGAAAAGATGCGGCACTCTTTTGGGTAAGTTTTGATCTCCCTGCCTTTGCCCCGCGCGACTGCCCATCCGAGAAGCGTGTACAGGTCCCCGGCATTGTCAAGCAGCGCGCGCGCGCGATAGTCAATCATACACGCGCTGCAGGAACATGCGTCCGCGTGCCTTTTGATTGCAAGAATCATCTCCTCCACAAACGTCTCCTCGGCCTCCGTATCGTTGTTTAACAACAGCACATAAGGCGTGGCCGCTTTTGCCAGACCGATATTGACAGCCCCGCAAAATCCCTTGTTGTCGG